>NZ_JBEUPA010000010.1:0-103945 GCF_040492065.1 Actinomadura sp. NPDC000929
GGCGCCGCGCGCGGCGGCCGACCCCGGGCCCTGGAAGATCAGTTTCAGCGGCGACCCGGCCGCGACCGGCTCGGTCGCCGGGATCTCGCCGGCCGTCGCCACGGCGGCGGCCGCCACGAGGAACAGGCCCGCCGTCACGTACAGGGCGAGGTCGGCGCGAGAACCGGCGCCGAGCGTCCCGTTCGCGACGAGCGCGAGGACGGCGAACAGCAGCGCGGCGGCGGGCGCCGGACCGTAGAGGACGCGGGTCGCGGCGCGGCGCGCGGCGGGCCGCGCCTCCTCGTCCGGGACCACGGCGGGCAGGGACGCGCGCGCCGCCGGTATCCACAGCAGGCTCAGGCACGAGACGAGGAAGGCGGCGGCGAGCGTCCACGGCAGCGCGTGCACGAGCGGCACCGTCACGACGACCACCAGCCGCAGCGCGTCGGCGATAATCAGCATCAGCCGGCGGTCGACGCGGGCCGCGAGCAGCCCGGCGACCGGCGGGAGCACCACCGCGGGCAGCAGCATCAGCGCCAGCGTGCCGCCGATCGCCTGCGCCTGCGCGGCGGCGCCGTCGCCGCGCGTCAGCATCGCCGCCATGGCGGTCAGCGCGGGTACGCCGATCCACTGGGCGGCGCTGGACAGCGCCAGCGCCATCCGGAGCCGCCGGAACGGCCCGATCGACGAAAGCGACGAAACGCCCGGCGGCGGTGACGCTGCGGGGTGCGGCCGGGGTGCGCCCGTTCTGGTCATGTCGGTCAGGGTATCGGCGTAGATGTCCCTATGAACCGGACTTTGCGGAGGTTCGACGGCGCGGCGCCGCCTTCTTCTTCCCGCCGCCCGCGGCGACCTTCTCCCGGCGCTCCGCGAGCAGTTCCGCGGCGCGCTGGATCGTGATCGACTCGACCTCGTCGCCCTTGCGCAGGCTGGCGTTCGTCTCGCCGTCGGTGACGTACGGGCCGAACCGGCCCTCCTTCACCACGACCGGCTCCCCGCTCGCCGGGTCCTTGCCCAGCTCGCGCAGCGGCGCGGCGGCCGCGGCCCGGCGGCCGCGCTGCTTGGGCTGCGCCAGCAGCTCCTTCGCCCGCTCCAGCGTGACCGTGAACAGCTCCTCCTCCGAGCCGAGCGACCGGCTGTCGGAGCCCCGCTTGATGTACGGGCCGAAGCGGCCGTTCTGCGCGGTCACCGGCTCGCCGTCCAGCTCGCCCAGCGTGCGCGGCAGCGACAGCAGCTTCAGCGCGTCGTCGAGCGTGATCGTGTCGAGCGACATCGACTTGAACAGCGACGACGTGCGCGGCTTGGCGGCCTCGGCCTTCTTCGTCCGCTTCTTGCCGTCGGCCGGCGGCGCCGGCTCGGGCAGGATCTCGGTGACGTAGGGACCGAACCGCCCCGACTTGGCGACGATCGTGTGGCCGGTCTCGGGGTCGACGCCGAGCTCCCGGTCGCCCGACGGCTGCGCGAACAGCTCCTCGGCCTTCTCGGCGGTCAGCTCGTCCGGCGCGATGTCCTCGGGGATGTTGACGCGCTCGCCGTCCCGGTCGAGGTACGGCCCGTACCGGCCGACCCGCACCATGATGTCGGTGCCCTTGATCGGGAACGAGCTGATCCCCTTGGCGTCGATGTCGCCGATGTCGCCGACCAGCTCCTTCAGGCCCTCCTCGCCGGTGTCGCCGAAGTAGAACCGGGTCAGCCAGCGGACGCGCTCGGCCTCGCCGCGCGCGATCTCGTCGAGGCCGTCCTCCATGTGGGCGGTGAAGTCGTAGTCGACCAGGTTGCCGAAGTGCTGCTCCAGCAGGTTCACCACGGCGAACGCCAGGAACGACGGGACGAGCGCCGTGCCCTTCTTGAACACGTACTCGCGCGCCAGGATCGTTCCGATGATCGAGGCGTAGGTCGACGGGCGCCCGATCTCCCGCTCCTCCAGCTCCTTGACCAGGCTGGCCTCGGTGTAGCGGGCCGGCGGGCGGGTCGAGTGGCCCTCGGCGTCCACCGCGCTCGCCGTCAGCGGGTCGCCCTCGGCCAGGTTCGGCAGCCGCCGCTCCTGGTCGTCCCGGTCCGTGGACGGGTCGTCGGCGCTCTCCACGTAGGCCTTGAGGAAACCGTGGAACGTGATCGTCTTGCCGGTCGCGCCGAACTCCGCGCGCTCGTTCCGCGTCGACGTCCCGGTGACCCGGATCGACACCGACTGGCCGACGGCGTCCTTCATCTGGGACGCGATCGTCCGCTTCCAGATCAGCTCGTACAGCCGGAACTGGTCGCCGGACAGGCCCGTCTCCGCGGGCGTGCGGAACGTGTCGCCCGCCGGGCGGATCGCCTCGTGCGCCTCCTGCGCGTTCTTCACCTTGGACGTGTAGACGCGCGGCTTGTCCGGGACGTACTCGCCGCCGAACAGCGACGCCGCCTGCCGCCGCGCCGCCGTGATCGCGGTCTCCGACAGAGTGATCGAGTCGGTTCGCATGTAGGTGATGAAGCCGTTCTCGTACAGCTTCTGCGCGACCGACATCGTGTACTTCGCGGAGAAGCTCAGCTTGCGGCTGGCCTCCTGCTGGAGCGTCGTCGTCCGGAACGGGGGGTACGGGCGGCGCGTGTACGGCTTGCGCTCGACCGACTTCACCTCGTACGGGCGGCCGCGCAGGCGCTCGGCGAGGGCCGTCGCCGCGGCCTCGTCCAGGTGCAGCGCGTCCTTCGTCTTCAGGACGCCGTCGGAGCCGAAGTCGCGGCCCTGCGCGACGCGCCTGCCGTCCACCGAGACGAGCCCGGCCTTGAAGGCCGTCGGCTCCTCGTCCTTGCCGGTGTCGAACTGGGCCGCGATGTCCCAGTAGTGGGCGGGGACGAAGGCGATCCGCTCCCGCTCCCGCTCGACGACCAGCCGCGTCGCCACCGACTGCACGCGGCCCGCCGACAGCTTCGGCATGACCTTCTTCCACAGGACGGGGCTGACCTCGTACCCGTAGAGGCGGTCCAGGATGCGGCGCGTCTCCTGCGCGTCCACCAGACGCATGTTCAGCTGGCGCGGGTTCGCGGCGGCGCGCTGGATCGCGTCCTTGGTGATCTCGTTGAAGACCATCCGGTGCACGGGGACCTTCGGCTTCAGGACGTCCTGGAGGTGCCAGGCGATCGCCTCGCCCTCCCGGTCCTCGTCCGTCGCGAGGAAGAGCTCGTCGGCCTCGGCCAGCAGCTTCTTGAGCTTCTGCACCTGCTGGCGCTTGTCGGAGTTGACCACGTACAGCGGCTCGAACTCGTGCTCGACGTTCACGCCGAGCTTCGCCCACGGCTCGCCCTTGTACTTGGCCGGCACCTCCGAGGCGCTTCCGGGCAGGTCCCGGATATGGCCGATACTGGACTCCACGATGTAACCGCGGCCCAGGTAACCGGCGATCGTCTTCGCCTTCGCGGGCGACTCGACGATCACCAGGCGCGTCCCCGGGCCGTTGCCCCGGCCACTGTTCGCGGTGCCGTTCTTGGCTGGCACAGTCGCTCCAACCTCGCTGTCTCGGGTCCTCTGACTCAGGCTCTTCCTACCGGCTTCGTACAACGTCGCATGGCGGCGTGTTTGTGCCCGCGCCTTCCCGCCGCCGCCCTGCGATCATCGTGCCGCCCCCACGGAGGGGCGGGATTCTCACCGCCGCACGCCCCCGACAGGATGACACGCCGCCGCGCACCGCGCGGACCGGGAGGCCACGGTACGGTGCCGCACGGCCGGTAGACCAAGTAATAATGGTCGCAATGGCGGAGTACACCTACCTCGTCCTGTCACTGCCGCGCGGTACCACCCGTGACGCCGCCCGGCGGATCATGACCGAGCACGCGGAGCACGGCGGCTGGGAACTCGATCGCTTGCGCCTGTACCCGGACGGCCGCCGTCGTATTCAACTGCGCCGCAAGGTCATCCGCGCGGTCCGTACTTTCTGACCGTTCCCAGCGGCCTGTCCGGAGCGTAGCACTGCGTACGGATTCCTTGACGTGACGTTACTGTGTCCGCCGCCCCCTCGCCCCACCGCCCACGAACACAGCGCCCCCGGCACACGGACGCGGCGTCGCGGCCTGCGGACTCGCCCTCAGCGTCCCGCGAACGCAGCCTCACCGTACCCGTGAACGGCCGCGCCGCCTCACGGGTACGGCTTCGGTGGGGCGAGCGCCGCGCTACACCAGCCCCCGCCGGGCGTGCAGGAGGCTCGCGCGCCTGTCACAGGTAGGGCCGCACCCGTCCACGGGCACGGCTACATCCGCGCGTCGGGCACGACTTCGCCCGCTCACGGCACGGCCATCTGGTTGAGGGTATGGCTTCGCCCGCCCCGGTCCGCGCCTCCGGGACGGGCGAAGGTCTTTCGCATGCCGGCCCGAGGCCGGCTCACCCGCGGTCTGGTGGATCTAGCGGCGGCTCACCCGCATCCGCCGGCCCAGCACCAGGGCCCCGGCCGCGGCGGCCAGCACCCCGGAGACCGCCGCGAGCAGCGTCGCGCCCGTCCTGGTCCCCGGCGTGATCTTCTGGGTGGACGCGACCGGGCTCATCGGGCCGATCCGGTCGGGCACGTCCGCGATCTCGGCGGTCGCCACGCCGCGCACGTCGACCGGCAGGACCGGCTTCACGGGCAGCGAGACCGTGCCCGGCGCCGCCTCGGCCGGACGGACGCGCTCCGCGCCGACCTTCACCGGCGCGCTCTTCCCGGCCAGGCCCTGGACCTGGGGAAGCACCTTCTCCGCGGGGAGAACCTGCGACGCGCCGTTCACGTTCGGCAGGACGCCCACCTGCGGCAGGCCGGTGCCCTTCGGCAGCCCCTTCGACCTGGACATCGCGCCCCGGGCCGGCTGGTCCTGGAGGAGGGTCCCCACCAGCGAGGCGCCCTTGGGCAGCTCGACCGGGCCCAGCTTCGACGCGGTGCCGCTCAGCGACCGCGGGCTCCCCAGCACGGGGAGGCCGCCGTCGACCGGCGCGCTGCGGCCGTTCACCTTGGGCAGCCCGGCGCCGCCCGGCAGGGCCTGCGTGTCCAGGAGCGAGACGGCCGCCGGCGCGCCGTCACCGTCGAGCGCGGTGCGCTGGTTCCGCCCCGCGGGCCCGCCCTGGGCCGGCAGGCCGTCGAGGACGGGGAGGCCGCCGACCGCGGGCGGGTCGATCTTCGAGCCGGGACGGGGCGCGGTGCCGGTCGTCCGGGAGTAGGGCTCGTACCCGCCGTTCCCGGGCTCGTCGCACACCGCGGAGGCCAGGCCGACCGCGGCGGCGGCGTTGCCGCACACCACGGCCGGGGCCTGGACCGGCGCGTTCGCCTGGTTCCCGGAGCCGGTGCCCTGGTCGCCGGACGTCTTCGACCCCGAGCCGTGCGGGCCCTGGACGAGGCTCTGGCCGTTGCACCCCGCCGCCGCGCCGCCGACGACGGCGGCCGCGTTGCCGCAGACCTCGGCGGGAACGGAGATGGGGGCGTTGCCCTGGTTTCCGGACAGGATCCCCCGCGTCCCGGAGGTCTTCTGGTCGCCGCCGGAGCCGCTGCGCACGTGCGCGCCGCCCTCGCAGATCGCCCCGGCCTCCCCGACGAGGGCCGCGGCGTTCCCGCAGGCCGTCACCGGGATGCTGATCGGCGCGTTGCCCTGGTTTCCGGAGAGGATGCCGCGCACGCCGGAGGTGGTCTGCTGTCCCGTCCGGTGGCCGCCGTTGCGGACGGAGGCGCCGCCCTCGCACGCCGCCACCGCGTTGCCGACCGCGTTGCCGCAGACGTCCACGGGCACGCTGATCGGGACGTCGGCCTGGTTGCCGCCGCCGACGGCGCGGACGCCGGACGTCTGCTGCTTCGACCCGGTGTTCCCGCCGCTCTTGACCTTCGAGCCTCCCTCGCAGCCCGCGAGCGCCCGGCCGACCACGGCGACGGCGTTGCCGCACGCGTTGACGGGCGCGGAGATCGGGGCCTTGACCTGGTTGCCGCTCAGGACACCGGCCGTCCCGTCGGTGGTCTGGCCGCCCTTGCCGCTGCCCTTGACCTTGGCGCCGCCCTCGCAGCCGGCCTGCGACCCGCCGACGACGGCGACGGCGTTGCCGCAGGCGTTCACCGGCAGGGAGATCGGGGCGTTGACCTGGTTGCCGGACGCGACGCCGCGCTTGCCGGACGTCTTCTGGCCGCCGCCGCTGCCGCCCTGCTCGACCTTGGCGCCGCCGCGGGACGCCGCCTGGCTGCCGCCCACCAGCGAGACGGCGTTGCCGCTCACGTCGACGGGCGCGGAGATCGGGGCGTTGACCTGGTTGCCGCTCAGGACGCCGCCGTTTCCGGACGTGACGTCGGCGAAGGCGTTGACGGGGATGGCGCTGACGCCGAGGGCGACGAAGCCCGCGGTCAGCACGGCACGGGAGGTGCCCTTTGCCCACGTTTGCATGATGCTCCTAGGGGAGAGTTGGTGAAGGAAGAGACAGGTGCGTCTCGGGGGAAGGCCGCGCATGAGGGCACGGCGGAAGACCGGATCGGCGCGCCCGAGCCGCACGGGCACGCGTCCGGAGACTGGAGTCGGGAACTAGTCGGGCGCGAAGGAGGGCTCGTCCGCAGCGGTGCGGACGGCCGGTGGCACGGCGCCGAAGACGGGGCGCAGCGATGCCCGACGAGGTGCGGGGACAGGAGTCCCGGCAGAGGGGAACCCCGCGGCGACGGTGGACGCGATGAAGCCGCCGGTCGCCGAATGGGTGCCCGGCTTCTCGGGCGCCGGGCTCGGTGCGGGGTGGTGCCGGACGACGACGTGGCGGGCGGCATGGCCGGCGCCGGGTCGCGTCCGGGAAAGGCTGGAAACAGTGGGCGCGGACGCCTCGCGGTGCGTCTCGGGCACGGCGGCGACCTCGGTCACGACCGGCCTGGGCTTGCGCTTGACGGACGGCTCGACCCGAACTTCAGGCGGGGGCGGCGGCACGTCGTGCGCGGTCTTCTCTTCAGGCGGTTGCGGTGCCACGACGCCCACGACCTCGACCGGGGCGGCGACGCCGGGCGCCTCCCGCACGGGCCGGCGGTCGCGGACGGTCTGGACCGCGTCCCCCAGCAGGGGCGTCTTCTCGACGACCCCCGTCACGGGCGCGGTCGGCGGCTCGTCGGCGTGCGCGACCTGCGCCGCGCACCCGAGGAGCCAGCCGGCGATCAGCAGCCCGCCGAGGACCAGCAGGCGCCGCACGGAACGCCCGACGGCGGCACGGCGCAGCAGGGCGGATACCGCCCCGACCCGCACCGCGCCACCTGCCACCGGACACCCTCCGCTGCGACCGATCCGTCCTCAACGAATGGTGACGATAGCACCACGGAAAGCTCTAGCGATGGCAAATTCAGGAGCGATCAAGGAATTTGTCGAGAACCCTCACGCCGAAGCGCAGACCGTCCACGGGAACGCGCTCGTCGACCCCATGGAACATTCCGGAAAAGTCCAACTCTGGGGGCAATTTCAGCGGCGCGAAACCGAAGCACCGCATGCCCAGAGTGGAGAACGCCTTGGCGTCCGTCCCGCCGCTCAGGCAGTACGGCACCGGCAGCGCACCCGCGTCCTCCGAGGTCAGCGCCGCCTCCATCGCCGCGACGAGCGCACCCTCGTAGTCCGTCTCGACCGCGCGGTCATGGTGGACGAAATCCCGCTTGACGTCCGGCCCGAGAAGTTCGTCCACTACGGCGAAGAATTCCGTCTCGTGCCCGGGAAGGAATCGTCCGTCCACCTGAGCGGTGGCGGTCTGCGGGATCACATTCGACTTGTAACCGGCATCCAGCCGCGTCGGATTGAGCGTGTTCCGCAGCGTCGCGCCGATCATTCGCGCGAGCGGCCCGATCTCTTTAAGGCATTTTTCCGGATTTTCCGGATCGAACTCGACGCCGTACGCCATGCAGGCCCGCTCCAGGAACGCCCGCACCGACTTCGTCAGCCGCACCGGGAACTCGTGCGCTCCCAGCCGCGCGACCGCCGCCGCCAGCGCCGTGACCGCGTTGTCCGGATGCACCATCGACCCGTGGCCGGCCGTCCCGGAGGCGGTCAGGTTCATCCACGCGATGCCCTTCTCCGCCGTCTCGATGAGGTACATCCGCCGGTCCCCGGGCACCGTCAGGCTGAACCCGCCGACCTCCCCCACGGCCTCGGTGCACCCCTCGAACAGCTCGGGATGCTCCCGCACCAGCCAGTGCGCGCCCCACTTCCCCCCGGCCTCCTCGTCGGCCAGGAAGGCGAGCACCACGTCCCGCGGGGGCTTTCGCCCCTCCCGCAGGCGCTGCCGCACCACTGCGAGCATCATCGCGTCCATGTCCTTCATGTCGACGGCGCCGCGCCCCCAGACGCACCCGTCGGCGATCTCCCCGCCGAACGGGTCGCGCGTCCAGTCCTCCCGGCGCGCCGGCACCACGTCGAGATGCCCGTGCAGGAGCAGGGCGTCGCGCCCCGGGTCCTCGCCCTCGATCCGCGCGACCAGGCTGGCGCGCCCCGGATGCGACTCGAAGATCCGGGTCTCCAGCCCGACCTCCTCCAGCTTCTCCGCGACGTACTCCGCCGCCGCCCGTTCCCCCGGGCCCGAGTGATCTCCCGGGTTGCTGGTGTCGATCCGGATCAGCTCCTGGCAGAGCTGAACGACCTCGTCCTCGGCGGTCGGCTGCCGCACCACAATGATCACCTCGCGTCGCTCGCGTACCGTCCCATGGTGCCCCGTCGATCGACTTCGCCGCGACTCGCCACCTTTGGTATGGTGAACTCCGCCGCCGCAGCCCCGCTGCGGCCTGCGACCGGTCCGGGTGGCGGAATAGGCAGACGCGCTAGCTTGAGGTGCTAGTGCCCTTTACGGGGCATGGGGGTTCAAGTCCCCCCTCGGACACTTCACGACAAAGTGGGGCAGATGCTCATCTGTCCCACTTTGCGTTTCTGGGGTTCTTCCGGGGAGGGACGTCGGCGTCCAAGTAGTGGACGGGCCGCCGGTCAGCTGATCGTCAGCCGGTACGAGCCGCGGGCGCAGCCGGTGACGCGCCAGCCGCCCTCGGCCTTTCTCGCTTCGATCCTCTCGATGCCGGTGACCGCGGGAGCGGGACGGTCTTCTCCCGGCACCCAGATGTCCAGTTCACAGCCGCCGCCCGTTGTCTTTCCGGTGAGCGCGAGTTCCTGCGGCCCGGCGGCCTTTCCGCCCGGCCGTCCGCCGGGAAGGGACCGCAGCGAGGTGAGGACGCCCGGGGCCGCGCGCGGGTAGGCGCGCGAGATCTCCTGTTCGGCCACCGCGTCGCGGCGCAGGAAGCGTCCCGTCGCGCAGTCGAGGTTGTTGAGCCCGTTCCCGATCGGCTCGACGCCGTTCTGCGGATCGCCGCACGCCTGTTTCCACACCCAGAAGGCTCCGCCGATCCTGCTGTCGTCCTCTTGGCGGGCGTAGCGGCGAAGCCTGCCGGCCACCGAGCCGGCGTCGCCCCAGAACCCCCACTCGCCGCTCCAGACCGGCATGTCGCCGGCGGCCCGCCGCGCGAGGGCGAAGCCGTGCTCGACGGAGGTCATGACGGGCAGCCCGAGCGAAGCGTCCATGGTGATCGACTCGGCGTACAGATGGGGCGCGAAGACGACGTCGGGATCGGACCGGAAGGAGCCGCGCGGGATCGCGTCGAACCCGGTGCCGGACCAGAAGATGCTCGGCTCGGCGAACAGCAGATGGGGACGGGCCTCGGCGGAGCGGATCGCCCGCAGGACACGGTCGTAGAAACGGCCGAGCAGCAGCGTCGATGTCAGCGGCGCCTGCTCACCGAAGCCCGGTTCGTTGAGCGGGTCGAACCCGGCCACCGCGGGGTCGTCGCCGAAGCGGGCGGCGAGCATGCTCCACACCTTCACCAGGCGGCCCTGGACACCGTCGCGGTCATAGTAGAAGTTCGTGAACGCGCGGTTCCCCGCGGGCGAGATGTCGCGTCCGGTGAACTGGCAGCGCGGCGCGCCGTCGGCCTTGGTCGCCCACGCGGGCGCGCCGTCGTAGCCGTCCATCCGGGACGTGCCGAAGGGGCACGAGGTTCCGGCCGGGGTGGGCTCGTTGCTCCAGCCGTCCTGGTGCATGTCGATCACCGTGTACAGCCCGTGCCGCTTCGCCCAGGCCACGGCCTGGGCGATCTGCCGCAGGTAGCCCTCGTCGTACCGGCCGGGGCGCGGTTCGATACGTGACCATGACACCCCCAGCCGCACCACGTTCAGGCCGAGCGCCGCCATCTGCGCGAAATCGTCCTCGCCGAGTGGCAGTGTCGCCGGCACTCCCGGGCGCGGCGAATAGAAGTCCACCAACTGGTTGACGTTCACTCCGCGCAGGAGGACCTGCCGGCCTTCACTGTCGACGATGCGAGGCCGCTTCCCCCGGACGGCCCGCAACGGTGACAGCCCCGTCTCCGGCGCGGCGGCGGGTCTGCGGGCGACGGGCGCGGGCTCCGGCCCGGCGAGGGCCACGGCTCCGGCCATCGCAGCCACCGCGACCGCGAAGCTCAGGGCAGTCGCGGCGGAGGCGCCACCAGCCGCCCGCCTGAACGCGCGGCCGGTGGCGGGCAAGGCCAGCAGTGCGGGCAGCCAGCCGAAGGCGACGCCGAGGGACGCGCCCTCGCCGAGCCTGGTCCACAGGGCCGCGGGCGTCTGCAGGGGAGCGCCCGGCCCGTCCAGGACCAGGAGTCCGGCGGTTTGGACGGCGCCGAGGACGATGCCCGCCCAGAGCGCGGCCAGCCATCCGCCGATGAAGGCCCCCGAGGGCGTGCGGGATCGGCGTGCGAAGGTTCGCTGGGTGCGGGCGAGCGCCAGGAAGAGCGTCACCAGCCCGGCGAGGAGCCCGGCCGCCCCACCCTGCGGGGACGCCGACGGCAGTCCGTCCGGCAGGTCCCGCGACCAGTGCGACGCCACCCACATCCCGGTCACCGCCACCACCGAGACGCTGATGGCCGCGACCGGCCAGTGCGCCCGGCGGGCGGGCTCGCCGTCCTCACGCTCTCCCGCACGCGCAAGGAGGGTGACCGCCGCCGGGACCAGCGCGTACAGGGCCGCTTTCGGCACGGTGAAACTCGTCGACCACAGCAGGTCGGCGACGTCCAGCTCAGGTGCCGTCGCCGCGACCGACATGGCGGCCTTCGCGACCACGGCGGTCAGCACGAACCCCGCCCACACCGTCGCGAAGCGCGCCCGCCGTTCCAGATGCCCGAAGGCGGCCACGACCCACGCCGTGCCCGTCAGCAGCAACGGAACGTAGACCACCAGGGGGACGATCTGCCAGCGCGCCGCCGGTACCACCCGTCCGGGCATTCCCAGCAACGCGAAGTACCCGACCGGATCGATCAGAGCCCCCGCCGCGACCAGTACCAGAACGGCACCCACGGCCGTTGACACGAGACGTCGCGAACCCAATGTGGCCTCCAGGCGCCGAGAAGCGCCAAAATACATGAGATTTCCTCATGTTTGCTAGCCTTTCCGGAACCGACGAGTCGCCGGTCGGTCAAGGCGGCGCCGGATGGACCCGCTCGCCCTCGGCGAAGGCGGCCTTCTCGCCGGGCGCCACCCGGTTGACGGCGACGTGCACGCCCGCAGCGGATCCGGGGTGCTCACCGGCCAGTCGCCGCCCGCGGACAGGCCGGCTTCCGCGCGGGCAGCGCGGCATAGGAGTCCTTGGCCACCGCCCGCAGGAACGGTGTCATCATTTTTCGCAACTTCACGGTCGACTCGGCCGCGCGGGTGGAGTTGGGGTGTGCTTGCATGTACGCCCGTGACGACGCCCCTGTATGTCCCGGCAGGGACGCCCCCAGAGCGGGTACCGGGCGATGACGGCCGCGTCGTGCGGGTGTTGGCGAGCACTCGGCAGCGGGTCGCGGCCCGCGTGCTCGACCTGCTGGCCGCCTTCTTCGTGGTCATGGCGGCTGTGTCGCCGGTCTACGCGGCCGCCTTGCTGTCCGATGGCTCCTCCACCTCGTTCCTCTGGGCGACCGCCCCAGTCGTGGTCCTCGGCATGGCCGGCCCGCTGCTGCTGCGCGTCGGGGGGATCGTGCGGTGGGGCTGCACCCTGGGCCAACGAGTCGCCGGGATCCGGGTGGTGCGCGAGGAGGACGGAACACGGCCCCCGAACTGGCGGCGGTCCTTCCGGCGGTATGCCCTCCCGAGGAACTCCGCGTCCCTACCGCTGATCAGCGATCCCTGGGTGTGCGGGAAAGACGAGCGGCTGAGACAGTGCCTGCACGACCGGCGCGCCGGGACGGTGGTCGTCCGGGCCCAGGCTCCCCCGGCGCCCGCGGAGACCGGCGGGCCGGCGACCCTTGGGTCTCCAAGCCCAACCGGGCTTCCCGACCATGTGCGCCGCTGGGAGGCGCGCGAACGTAAGCAGCGCATCGCGCTCGGCTCCACGTTAGGTGTTCTCGGGGCGACCGTTCTGTCCGCACCGTTCGCCGTCGTGCTCATGACCGCCGGGCCATCCGCCATCGGCGGCCCGGCGTTCGAGGTCGACACCTTCTACGACGACGCCACCGGGTTCGAGAACCGCTTCGAGGGGCGGTCCGAGACCTACGAGCGCACGGCCGCCAAGGTCCTGGACGATGAGAAGGGCTGTCTGGCGGGAGCGACCAGTGGGCAAGCCCGCGCCGTCCTGCGCCGGACCCGGTGCGAGGGACGGATCGAGATCGCGTTCAGAACCACGGACGGCGTCCTGGTCAGCAGCCACGTTCTCAAGTTCCCCGACCGGGCCTCCGCCGCCGGCGCCCGGCCTCGTCTGCGGCACACCGACCTGCGCTTCGTTCCGGACGGCGACGTCGACCCGCCGGGAGGCGCCCGCATCGGCGATGTCGGAACCCAGGACCGCTACGTGGTCGTCACGACCGCCGTCTCCCCACGCCAGCCGGAGGCGACGGCGAAGGCGAAGAACGCCTTCCTCCTGATCCACGTCCCCACCCTCAACGTCATCCTCTGGCTCTAACAGAAGGGCGCGCCGAGCGGGAGTCCGGCGGGCCATGGGCTGTCCGGGCGTGTCGGCCTGCCGGTGACCGCGGGGGCGCACGGCGGTGGCGCCTCTCAAGATCCCCTGCGTGCTACGGGACTGCGGGGGGATCTTGAGCGGAAAGGAGGGTATGGCGGACCAGGGACCGCAGGACCCCTCGTACGGATCGAGTGTCCCGCGCTGGTCGACGGCCGCGCGCCGGTCGCAGTCGGACCCGGCGACGTGATCTTCACACCGCGCGGAGACGGCTACGGCATGGCCGACGACCCGGCCACACCGTTGGTCGAGGCCGCGCACCCGCCGCGGCGGCCAGCCGAAGACGGCGATGTGGTGACGCTGTGCGGCGGCTACCGGCTCGACCCGGACCGCACCCACCCGCTGCTGCGCGACATTCCCGCGGTGCTCCACCTGCCCGCGCTGGTCGGACGGCACGACGACCTGCGCACGACACTCGACGCTCTCGGCCGGGAACTCGGGTCGTCCCGTCCCGGCGGCGCGGCACTCGTCCCGCTCCTGCTCGACATGCTGCTGCTGCACGTGCTGCGCGCCTGGTTCGAGGACCGGCCGCGCGATCCCGGTGGCGCGGGCTGGGCCGCGGCACTGGCCGACCCGCCGATCAGCTCGGCGCTGCACGCCATCCATCAGGATCCCGCGCACGCCTGGACCGTCCAGTCGCTCGCGGATCAGGTGGGGCTGTCGCGGGCGGCGTTCGCCCGCCGGTTCACCGCCGCGACCCGCCAGCCGCCGCTGGCCTACCTGACCTGGTGGCGGCTGACCGCCGCGGCCAGCATCCTCCGCGAGACCGACGCCCCGCTGGAGTAGATCGCCGCCCAGGTGGGCTATTCGTCGCAGTTCGCTCTCGCCAACGCGTTCAAGCGGCAGTACGGCGTCCCACCCGGACGGTTCCGCCGCACGGCACGGACGTGACGCACCCCCCGCCTCGGCGCGGACCGGCCGAGGACATCGTCGCCATCGGGCGCCAGGTCGATCATCACACGTGCCCCGCGATGGTGGAGGGCGGATCAGCGTCCAGCGTGTCATCCCAGTCCGCAGCGACCTTGCCGCGACAGGAGCCGAGCCCCAGAGCGTGCCCCATCCCGCAGCACGCCCGTAGGGTCGGGGCCCGTACACGGTTACGCCGCGTACTAGCCCGGGATGTTGCTACGACGGGTAGGCGGATAGCTGTCCCACCGGGACGCGGTTTCAGCCCAGGCGCGTAGAGATTCGCCTTGTCATCCCGCCTCCGGGGAAGGCCCGCTCCTCGTCCCGCCGCGCTCACCCCAGCGCCGCAACGCCTAGGGAAGCTCCTCCCACCACCAGGCGATCGAGGGAATCTTCGGAGGCTGGTCCGTTCCGGGCGGTGGCGTGTCCGACCAGGTGCAGGTGGTCCTGACGGCTCCGGGGTGCTCCCCGTCGGGATTGCTGTAACGCGGCGTCGCCAGGCCCCATTCGATGTTGCCGCGCATGAGATAGCCCAGGTTGGCGACATAGGGCCGGAGCCGTTCACTGGCGTGCGGCTCGACGTTGTCGCGGACGTCGACGAAACGGCGGGCGATGCGGTTGCACAGGTCCACCGCCTTGGCGATGGCCTCCTGAATCGTGCAGTGCTCGTGCGCGACGAAGACATTGACCAGGTTCAGCCCGCTCGGATTCCCGCCTCCCTGGCGTTGTGCGAACCACAGGTCCTTGCCGAGCGAGTACAGATCGTCGCTGAAGGCGGCGTAGGTCGCCGTCATTTCCTGCAGTGCGGATACTTCGCGGGAGAACATCTCGCCCTCCGGGATGGGCGCGCCGAGCGCGATCTCGGCCCATACCAGCGTCGGATCGGCGGCGGCGAACACCGGGCGCATGGCGGTGTAGTCGTTGAGAGTCGGCACGGTGCCTCTGAGCCGGCAGTTGATCTCCCACGCGACCCCGAGCAGCCACGCGCGGTGCGCGTCCAGCTGGCGGCCGACCTGGGCTGGGGTGGCGTATCGCCGGAGGCGGTGCGCCAGGTCCTGGACGGGAGCGCGGAACGGGTCGTCGTCGGCCATCATCTCGCAGCCCGGATCCGCCAGCGTCCGCACGACGCGCGACGCGATGTCGACGAATCCCTGTGAGGCCCCGGTCACCTGGGCCTCGTCCAGAACATCGTCGAAGACGAACATGAGGTAACTCCAGTCGATGGCCATCTGGAGCCGTTCGGGCGCGGCGTCCGGGCAGATCCGGGCGAAGAACTCGGCGGCGTTGCTCTCCTGGACACGCCGCCACAGGCGCTCGTTCTCGTGGAATCCGTGGGCGGCCATCCAGTCGTTTCCGCGCTGTTCCAGCTCGGCGAGCATCGGGTGTGTCCGGGTGCGCAGCGGACAGTACAGCGAAGGTATCTCAACGGTCAGGGCAGGATCGCTCATGAGGAAGATCACTCACTAGGGACGCGGATCGAGGACCATTCGCAGGTCGCGGGGGTACACGGTCGCGAGTGCGAGTGGACGCACGCGGCTCCCCGGGGCAGGGGTCAGCGACCAGTGGGCGGCGATGGTGGTGACGGTCACCGTCATCTCGGTCCAGGCGAAAGCATCGCCCAGGCACACGCGGCGACCCGCCCCGAACGGCAGAAAACACTCCCGGGGCACGGGAGCGGACGATGACAGCCAGCGGCCGGGCACGAACCGATGAGGCTCGGGGAAGAGGTCGGGGTCCAGCTGCTGCGTGTGGGGGCTGAAGACGATCTCCGCTCCCCGGGGAATCCGCACGCCTCCGAGGTCGATCGGCGATCGCGCTCTGCGCATCACGATCCAGATGGGATGGTGGAGCCGGAGCGTCTCGGTGATGAGGGCCCGCACGAAGGTCATCTCACCGACGTCCTCGAACCCGATCTGCCGGTCTCCCAGAACGGTACGAATCTCCGCGTGGAGCCGTGCCTCCAGCTCCGGATGCCGTCCGAGTTCGTAGAACAGCCAGGACAGGGTCAGCGCGGTGCTCTCGGTGCCCCCCACGAGCAACGCGATGACCTCGTCGTGGATCTCTTCGTCGCTCATGCCCTCACCCGTGCGCTCGTCCTTGGCCGCGAGCAGCATGGAGAGAATGTCGCCGTGGTCGCGACCGTCGGCCCGATACCTCGCGATCGTCTCCTGGATCGCCCGGCGCAGTCCCCGCGTCGCCTCGTCGAACCGGCGGTTGGCCGGCACGGGAAGCCGTTCGACCAGCGGCGTCGGCGCGATGGTGCGCCAGCCGATCCCCGCGACGATGCGCGGGAAGTTCTGCTGGAACTCCGCGACGACCTCGCGGGCATGGTCGGTGGCGAACAGCGTGGCGGCGATGATCTTCAACGTCAGGTCGAAGAGCTCCCGCTGGACGTCGAGCACCTGCCGCGGCCGCCATTCCCCGGCCCGCCGCGCGGTCTCCTCGCTCATGACGCGGGTGTAACCGGCGATGCGGTCGCGATGGAAGGCGGGCTGGAGCAGCCGCCGCTGACGCATGTGGAAGGCGCCGTTCGAGGTGAAGACGCCGTTGCCGATCAGAGGCCGGACCTTGTCGAAGAGCTTCCCCTTCTCCACGTTGCCCGCCTCGGCCACGAGAAGGTGATGGACGAGCGACGACGAGGTCACCACGTACACGGGAAGGCGGCCGATGAAGACGCGGACCACGTCGCCGTACGGTCGTAGTGACTCCATGAAGGCCAGCGGGTCACGCATCAGGGACAGGCTGTGGCCGATGACCGGCAGTCTTCCGGGTGGGCTGGGTATCCGGGTCGGCGGTGGCGATGGCATGCGCACGGCGGCTCCGTACAGTTGCGCAGCGTCAATTCGAGGCTGGACCGCTCCAAATACGAACGGACAAGTAGCTCAGCGGTCAGCCCAGCTAGTGCCGACGATCTGGCGACACGGCACGGACAGGTGGTGACTGATCGGAGCCATCGAGGGTTATTCGCACGACAAAGACTCGCAACAACGCACTCACACAATATTTATGAAAGTCGCTTGTGTCAACGACAATCAACTCGCCGAGTGACAGGCACCCGCGCCCCCGGGCCTTGTTCACCGCATGGCCGGGACGGCAAGCTGTGAGCCGACGAGAGGGGGCTGGCGATGGAGCGGGCCGACGCGTTGGTGCTGTTTGGGATCACCGGGAACCTGGCGTACAAGATGCTGCTGCCGGCGTTGTACCGGCTGACGGCGGACGGGGTGCTGGACCAGCCGGTCGTGGGGGTCGCCAAGACCGACCTCGACCTGGCCGGGCTGCGAAGTCGGGCCCGTGAGGCCTGCGAGGCCAAGTACGACAAGGTGGACGACGCGGCGTTCAACAAGTTCGCAGGGAACCTGCGACTCGTCGCGGGCGACTACACCGACGGCGCCACCTTCGATGCGATCCGTCGCGAGGTCGGCGACGCGGGATTCCTCACTCACTACCTGGCGGTTCCTCCTTCGCTGTTCGCGACGGTCGCGGGGGGCCTGGCCAAGGTGGGCCTGAACAGGAACGCCCGAATGGTCGTCGAGAAGCCGTTCGGCAATGACCTGGAGTCGGCGCGGGCGTTGAACGCCGAGTTGCTGGAGTTCTTCGACGAGGACCATCTGAGGCGCGTCGACCACTTCCTCGGCAAGGAGCCGATCGAGGACCTGCTGATGTTCCGGTTCGAGAACATGCTCCTGGAGCCGATCTGGAACCGTCACTACGTGGACAACGTGCAGATCACCATGGCCGAGGACTTCGACGTCGCCGACCGCGGCTCGTTCTACGACGCCAACGGCACGATCCGCGATGTCGTTCAGAACCACCTTCTGCAGATCCTGGCGCTCCTGGCCATGGACCCGCCGCCGTCGACCGACGCACGCGCCTTCATCGACGAGAAGTGGCGGGTGCTGCGCGCCGTCGAGACCGTCGCGCCCGGCGATGTCGTCCGCGGCCAGTACGACGGCTATCTCACCACCGAGGGCGTCCGCGAGGGTTCGACCACCGAGACCTACGCGGCGCTGCGCCTGCGCATCAACAACTGGCGCTGGGCCGACGTCCCGTTCTACATCCGTTCCGGCAAGGCACTGGGCACCACCGACCTGGAAGTGGTCGCCCAACTCCGCACCCCGCCCACCACCTACTTCGACGGCGCCCCAGAGCCCAATCTGATCCGCTTCCGCATCCAGCCCGACGCGGGGGTCACGTTCGACCTGCTCGCCAAGGTCCCCGGACGCGACAGCACACGGAAAGTCCCGCTCAGCGTGGACTTCACCAAGGTCCTGGGCCCGATGGAGGCGGCCTACCAGCGGATCCTCACCGACGCCGTGACCGGCGACCCCCGCCGGTTCGTCCGCTTCGACCTGGCTGAAGAGTCCTGGCGCATCATCCAGCCCGTCCTCGACCTCCCCACCCAGCCCCTCCCCTACGCCAAAGGCTCCTGGGGGCCGGACGAAGCCGCCGCCCTCGTTCCCGGCGGCTGGCACGAGATCTCCACCACCTTCGACTGAGGCGCACGGACCTGGAGGTGGGTGCTTCGCGACGGTGGGGAGTGACACGCGCCGGTTCTGAGGACGCCGCTGCCGAATCCGATCTCGCCGCAGAGCTGGGTGGCCTCGTGGCCGAGGCCCTGTCCGGGCTTCCCGACCGGCGGCTGGGCGAGATCATGGCAGCGAGGTTGGGGCTGCGAGGAGACGCCCGCACTCTCCAGGCGATCGGAGATCACCTCGGGGTCTCACGCGAACGCGTGCGCCAGCTCCAGAACAAGGCGGCCGGCAGGCTGGTCCGTCGGGCTCGGCAGCCGGGCACTCCGGGGGCCTCCCTCGCCACGTTGCTCGAGCGGCATGGCGGCGACGGCTCAGACGAGGAGTTCGCCGACCGAATCTACGAGCTGGCTGCTACGACGTTCACCGTAAGTCAGCGGACCAGCCTGCCGCTGCTGCTGGCTGCTGCCGGGTTCTACCGAGCCGACGCCACACGGATCGCAGCCCTTGCTCTTCAACGGGCCAGTGCCCGTAGCGCGTCCGCCAAGGCCGATCAGAGAGCGGAAGGCGGCCGTGCGGAGCGGTGGGTCGCAAGGTGGCTTGCGCACACGCACTGGCCTGCGGATCTAAGTTCCCCGCCCTCCCGTGACAGCCTGCGCGCCTCTCGGGGGATCGAGATGGACGAGCTGGCCGGCCTCTATCCGTCCACCAAGCTCGGCCGCAAGGTGGCCTTCGAATCGGGGTTGGAGCGGAACGTCATCGACGCCCTTGAGCACTGCGAGAGAATCGCCTACTTCCAGGAACAGCCCTGCGTCGTCGACTACCACTACGGAACGAGGGCGCGGCGGTACCACCCCGACCTTCTGATCGTCACCGACGACGGGCGGACAGTGCTCATCGAGGTCAAGCCTCTGTGGGAGATCGCTCTGAGCATCAACCGCGCCAAGGCGCGGGCGGCACGGTCGATGGCACACCGCAACGGCTGGGGGTGGCTGTCGGTCGCGGGTCTCCGAACGGAACGTGACCTGATCGACCGGACGATCCCGCCCAGCGGGCACCACGCCCTTTCCACGGCGCTCGCCGCAAACGGCAGCCTGTCGTGGGCACAGGTGCAGGCACTGCGTGAACGCAGCGAGCTCAGACTTGTGGACGTCTCCGCCTACGCGCTCCAACACGACGTCCACTTGCAGCTCATGCCCTACCGGCTGGGCACACCGCCGCTACCTGCCCCGCGCTGATCTCGTCTTCGAGCCTTGGTTCTCGGCCGTAGTCCTTCGACGGAGTCACAGGTGCCGGGCGGCGATGTCGCGGCGTCGGAGGTTGTGAAGATCCGTCGTGCGAGCGAGGTGGACGTGTCGTGCGGCGGCCGATACTGGGGGGATGTCAGATCGGTTGCGCGGTTTCGGTTTCCCCAGGTGGCTGCGGCGGCGGCCTGGGGAGGGCGGCCGCCTGGTGGACGTGCTGGTCGCCGCGGCGGTCGCCGTCCCGGTCTTCGTGCCGTTCGCCACGGCGCCGGAGGTCACGCCGCTCGGAGTGGTGTTCAACCTCGGCACGGTCGTCCCGCTCGTGTGGCGGCGCCGGGCGCCGTTCGCGATCGCGCTGGTGGTCGCGTGCTTCGCCATGGGGGTGTCGCTGCACCACCGGCCGGGCCAGATGCTGCAGTACGGCGCGCTGGTGGCCATCTACACCCTTGCCGACCTGGGACGGCACCGCTGGCAGAGGTGGGGTTTCATCGGCGTGATCGTGGCGTCCATCCCGCCCGGCGCGCTGCTCGTGAAGAACAACGACGCGGGCGAGTTCATGTTCACGCTGCTGCTCCCCATGACGGCGTTCCTGCTCGGCACGCTGGCGCGGACCGCGCGGGAGCGGTCGAACGCGCTGGTGGAACGCTCCGCGCAGCTCGAACGCGAACGCGAGGCGCTCGAACGCGAGCGCCAGGCCGAGGCGGCGCGGGCGGCGGCGGAGGAACGGGCCCGCATCGCCCGCGACATGCACGACGTGCTCGCGCACGCCGTCAGCCTCATGGTCGTTCAGGCGGAGGCCGGTCCGGTGGTCGTCCACACCGATCCCGGCCAGGCCGAACGGGTCTTCGACGCGATCGCCGACGCGGGCCGGGACGCGATGACCCAGCTGCGGCGCACGCTGGGCGTGCTGAAGGAGGAGCAGGACCACGGCGTACGCGCGCCTCAGCCGACCATCGGCGCGCTGCCCGGCCTGGTCGAGCACGTCAACCGCACCCAGGTCCGCGTGCGGCTCACGGTCGAGGGCGTGCGCCGCGGCCTGGCCGCCGACGCCGACCTGGCGGCGTACCGCATCGTACAGGAGGCGCTGACCAACACGGTGAAGCACGCCGGCGCGCGGACGGCCGAGGTCCTGCTCCGCTGGACCGACCACGAACTGGAGATCACGGTGACCGACGACGGGCGGGGCCGGGCCGGGGCCGACCCGGGCTGGCGGCGGGGCGGCGACGGCCTCATCGGCATCGGTGAACGCGCCGCCGCCTGCGGCGGCACGGCCGAGGCCGGTCCCCTGCCGGGCGGCGGGTTCCGGGTCTCGGCGACGCTGCCCTGCGCCGCGGCGGTGGCCGCGTGATCCGGGTGGTGCTCGCCGACGACCAGGAGCTCGTCCGCACCGGCTTCGCGATGATCCTGGACGCGCAGCCCGACATCGAGGTGGTGGGCGAGGCGGAGGACGGCGCCGCCGCGGTCGCCGCCGTGGGCGAGCACGACCCCGACGTCGCGCTGCTCGACATCCGCATGCCGGGCATGGACGGCATCGAGGCCGCGAAGGCCGTGTGCGCCGGGACCCGCACCCGCGTGATCATGCTCACCACGTTCGACCAGGACGACTACGTCTACGACGCGCTCTACGCCGGGGCGAGCGGGTTCCTGCTCAAGGACGTGCGCCGCGACGACCTCGTGCACGCGGTGCGGGTGGTGGCGGCCGGGGAGTCGCTGCTCGCGCCCACCGTCACCCGCCGCCTGATCTCCGACATCACGCGCAACCGCCCGCGCGCCGGCGCGGCGGTCTCCGACCGCCTGTCGGTCCTGACCGAGCGGGAGCGCGAGACCCTGCGCCTGCTGGGCCGCGGCCTGTCGAACGCGGAGATCGCCGCGGCCATGGTCGTCAGCGAGCACACCGTGAAGACCCACGTGAGCAACGTCCTGGCCAAGCTCGGCATCCGCGACCGCACCCAGGCCGTCATCGCCGCGTACGAGACCCGGCTGATCGAGCCCTCCTGAAGGTGCGGCTCCCTCGCGCGGGGGAGCCGCACCCCGGTTCTCCCCCGCATCACCGAAGCCCGAAGACCCCTCGCGACGGCGATCCCCCGGACCACCGCCCTCCCTGAAGATCGAGAACGCAGGGACGCAAGCCTCGACCTCCGGGAGAACCGCTCATGACCAGGATCGCCTTCCATCTCGCCCCCGCCCTCATGCTCGCCTACGGCGCCGTCCGGCTGATCGACGGCCGCGACGGGCGGCACGGGCCCGGCCCCGCCTGGACGGTGGGCCACCTGCTCTTCCTGGGGTCGCTGCTCCTGTACGGGGCGGTGATCGCGGGCCTGTGGCGGCGCATGCCGGTCGCGGAGGGCGGCAGGGCGCGCCGGGTCACCGCCGGCGCCCTCACCGCGATGGCCGCCGTCGGGCTGGTCACCTTCGTCCGAGTCGCGATCATCGACATCGTCGTCGGCCTGCGGGCGGCGGACTCCGCCGAGAAGAGCGCGCTCTCCGACCGGTACGCGGACGTTCCGGCCGTGCTCCCCCAGGCGTTCTACGAGATCGGGCCGGTGCTCTTCATGCTGGGCCTGACCGCGCTGCTCGTCCAGCACGCGGTCGTCGGCCCCCGGCGCGCGCCGGTCGCCGCGAGCCCCGTCCTCGTCGTCCTCGCCTTCGTGGTCATCACGGCCGACCTGGACCTTCTGCCGGCGGGTGCGGCCCTGATCTGGCTCGCCCTCTTCCCGCACACCCGGGAGCAGAGGCAGTCCATTCCGGCGCACCGCGCGGCCAAGGCCTCCGCGGCGGCCTAGCCGGACGCGACCACCCGTCACCACCGAACTCAGGGAGCGAACATGATCAAGCAGAGGCGTGCGCTGCGCGGCGCAATCACCCTGGCCGTGGCGGCCGGTGTCGCGGTGAGCGCGCTGACCGGCACCGGCACGTCGCGGGCCGACGGCGCCGCGGGAGTCGGCGGCGCCGCCGACCAGGCGGAGCTGCGCCGGCTTCTGAACCGGCTGACCACGGTCGACGGCGGCCCCGGAGCGCTCCTCCACCTGCGGGAGCAGCGCGGCAGCACGGTGCTGACCAGCGGCGTCGCGGACGTGAACAGCCAGGCGCCGGTCCCCCGCGACAGCGGTTTCCGGATCGGGAGCATGACCAAGCCGTTCGTGGCCACGGTCGTGCTCCAGCTGGTGGGAGAGCACCGCGTCTCGCTCGACGCGCCGGTGGACCGGTATCTGCCCGGTGTCCTCCGCGGATATGGCGACCCCGGGCGGAAGATCACCGTCCGCCGGCTGCTGCAGCACACCAGCGGCGTACCGGACTACCTCGCCTCCCTGGACCCGCAGGAGATCCTCAAGGATCCGCTCGCCCACCACGACACCCGCGACCTGGTGGACCTCGCGCTCGCCCGTCCGCCGGTCTTCGCGCCGGGCACCGGCTGGAGCTACTCCAACACCGACTACCTGCTGGCCGGCATGCTCATCGAGAAGGTGACCGGCCACACCTGGGGCGAGGAGGTCCAGGAGCGCGTCATCGCCCCGCTGGGCCTGCGCGGGACGTCCGTGCCGGGGGACGCCTCGGCGATCCCCGGACCGCACCCGCGCGGGTACGTGCGGCCGGGCCGGGACGCGCCGCTCGTCGATCTCACCGCGTTCAATCCCTCGGTCGCGGGCGCGTCCGGCGGGATGATCTCCAGTGGCGGCGACGTGGACCGGTTCCTGGGCGCGCTCGTCGGCGGCGAGCTGCTGCGCCCGGCCCAGCTGCGGGAGATGATGAGGACGCGGCCGACCGGCGCCCCGGACGGCCGGGCCTACGGCCTCGGCCTGGAGAGCAGGCCCCTGCCCTGCGGCGGCCTGTACTGGGGGCACGGCGGCGACGTCTTCGGGTACGAGACCGCGAGCGGCGCCACGGTCGGCGGCAGCCAGGCGACGGTCATGGTGAACCTCGACCCGGGCGGCTCGGACGCGCAGAGCGACGACATGAAGAGAGCCGTCCAGACGGCGCTCTGCCAGGGCCGGTCCATGACCTCCCGGTAGCGCACGCGCGAAGGCCGGACGGGGCGGGGCCCCGTCCGGCCTTCGTTCTGCCGGTCAGCCGGCGTGGCGGGTCTGAGTGGGGACGTTGAAGCCGTTGACGCGGACGTCGGGCTTGGCGGACGTGGCGGCGTAGCGGGCGGTGATGGTCTGCTCCTCGCCGGGCCAGAGCGTGACGTCGTTGTCGCTCCAGCGGATCGGCAGCACCTGCTTGCCGCCCGCGAACAGGTCGGCCCGGGTGAACAGGGCGGGAGTGCCGCCGTGGCCGACGTTGCGGACGGTCACGCTCGTCACCATCTCGCGGCCCTCGCGGTGGGTGGCGGCCTCGACCTTGATGTCGGCGGACCCGAGCGAACGCAGGCCGGTCAGGTCGGCGTAGCCGTCCTTCTGGAAGACCGCGAACCCGTTGGACGGGGTGTACTGGCCGGGCGCGTGCGTCTTCGGCCAGTCGACCTTGTCGGCCTTCGTCGACAGCCAGTACACGTTGCGGCTGACGACCTCGGAGCCGCGGGTGAGGGTGAGCTTCTCGAAGTAGGTCGTGGAGATCCCGGCCGGGACCTTCGGGCGCAGCACCGTCCGGACGTCCTGGCTGCCCAGCGCCCCGACGGGCGCGGTGGCGGTGGCGCGGACCTTGCCGTCGAGGTCGATGATCTGGGCGGTGGCGCGCAGGCCGTCCTGCCGGGCGCCGGTCAGGTTGGCGACCTTGACGGAGCCGTCGTCGTAGGAGTACATGACGTGAAGGGGCTCGTTGGCCTTCTTCGCGCCGAAGTAGACGCCCGGCTGGTCGAAGTCGGTGCCGTACATGCTCCACTGGAGCGACGGCCACGCCTTGTTCAGCATCCAGTAGATGATCCCGGTGCTCGGGTTCGCCTTGTCGGTGGAGTTGCCGACGTACGACTCGAACTGCGCGCGGGTGACCTCGTACTGACCGAGCTGGACGGTCTTCTGGTAGGAGGCGGCGTCCTTCCAGGGGCCGTACCGGTGCCACAGCGGGGTGTTGTAGACGCCCATCCGGGACAGGCGCGTGTAGTCGGAGTAGAAGAACGTGTGGTACATGTCCTGGCCGGCGGTCTGGCCCTGCGCGGTCGCCGGGTCCCAGATCTTCTTCTGCTCGTCCGGGGGGAGGAAGCGGTTCAGCGAGTCCTGCGTCGGGATGGTGTTCCCGGTGCTGACCTCCGTGTCGAATCCCCAGGCGCTGCCGGTCATGCTGAGCGTCGGGTCGTCGGTGTTGACGGTCTCCCGCCTGTTGTTCCACAGGGCGTTGGGCGGGAAGTAGTTGTAGCCGCCCTCCTTGGTTCCGGCGGGGCCGAGCTTGGGCGACGCCTTGTACTCCGCCGCGGCGACCTGCGGGAGCCGGAAGTCGGCCCGCTCGAACGCCTTCAGGTAGAGGGCCTCCTTCTCCGGGTCGGGCGCGTCGTCGCTGCCCTGGAAGAAGGTGAAGACGCTCGGGTGGTCGCGGAGCCGCTCCGCCATCGTGCCCGCCTGGTTGGACGCGTTGGCCTTGACGTCGTCCGACCAGGTCGACGACTTGCCCTCCCAGAGGGCGCAGCACTGCCAGCCCGGCATCGCGAGGACGCCGGCCTTGTCAAGCTGGGCGAACATGTCGTCGGGCGGGAAGTTGCCCTCGAACCGGACCGCGTTCAGGCCCATGTTCCGGATGTAGGAGATCTGGTCGGAGACGTTGGACGGGGAGTAGCGCAGGAAGAGGTCCGGCGACCATCCGGCGCCGCGGATGACCAGCGGCTTGCCGTTGACGATGAACTGCCGGTAGCCGTCCTTGCCGTGGGTCTTGCCGGGGACGGGCTTGGTGAGCCGGGACGTCACCGTCCGGATGCCGAAGTCCTCGGCGGCGGCGCCGGACACCGTTCCGCCCACGGACGCGTTCAGCGCGAGGTGGTACATCGGCTGGGCGCCCATCTGGTACGGCCACCACACGGCCGGGCGCACCAGGTGCAGGCCGGGGCAGTCCGCCTTGCCGATCGCGACGGTGCGGGTCGCGTGCGCGGGCACCGTGACCGTGGTCTTGCAGGCGATGCGGGCGGAGCCGCGCGTCACCGCGCCGGACACGACCACCCGCTGAGCCGACCCGGTGTTGTTGCGCACGTCGGCCTTGACGGTCAGGTCGGCGGTGGACAGGTCGCGGGCGTTGTCCTGCAGGACGTGCAGGTTGCGGACCGAGACCGGGCCCTCCTGGACGATCTGCGGCGCGTACTGGAGCCCCGTGTTCTGGTCGGGCGCCATCGGGTTCCAGTCGACCTGGTTCTGGGTCAGGTACCGCATGGGCGTGTCGAACTTGGTGATGTCGGCGTCGTTGCGGGAGACGTCGAGCGCGATGGCGTTCGCCCCGTCCCGGACGTAGGGCGTGATGTCGTACTCCAGCCGGGCGTAGGAGCCCTGCAGCTGCGCGCCGCCGGCGATCTTCTTGCCGTTGATCCAGAGGTCGGCCTTTCCGGAGACGCCGTTCATCACCAGGAAGGTGCGGCCGCCCTTCCGGGGGTGGACGGTGAGCTGGTCGCGGTACCACCAGTTCACGTCGAACTGCTTGGCCGGGACCTTCGCCATGGTGTCGTCGTGGAAGATGTTCGGGTACCGGCCGTTCTCCAGCAGGCCCGCCATCAGCGTCTGGGGCCGGGACAGCGGCAGCCACCCCTTGGTCGAATAGTCCGGCATGGAGATCTCGGCGCCGGTGTCGTCCGTGTCGGCGGACGATCGGATCGCCCAGCCGGAGGTCAGCTCCGTGGTCCCGGAGGACCGGATCCTCTGGGCGGCGGGCCGGTGCCCGGCGAAGGCGTGGGCCGGCATCGCCGGGGCGAGCGTCCCGGCGAGGGCGAGCGCGGCGCACAGCGCCGTGGTTCGAGTCCTGGACCCGCTCATGTGTCCATCTCCCCTTCGTGCGGCCGGAGCCGGGCGCTTCCCGGGGGCCGATGACACCCATGCTCGGGCCGGAGGCGGCCCTCGGGCCGTAGGGGCAGGACGCCAATGGGGGTAGTGCTAGGCCCACTCCGCGATCTCCGGGACGGTGGGCCGTGGACGTTCCGGCCTCAGCGGCTCAGGGCGGTCTCGTGGTCCACGTGCGACAGTTTCTCCGGGTTGCGCACGTGGTACGCGCCGGTGACGCAGCCGCCCTCGACCCGCACCGCCAACACGCCGTCGACCTCGCCGTCGACTCGGACGAGCAGCCCCGGGCCGCCGTTGACCTGCACCAGCTCGACCGACCTCTCGGCGTCGCGCTTCCACCAGCCCGCGGCCAGCAGGCGGGCCACGTTCTCCGCGCCCGAGACGGGCCGCGGCAGGGCGTGCCTCACTCCGCCGCCGTCGCTCAGGGCGACGACGTCCGGTGCGAGGACGTCGAGCAGGTTCTGCAGGTCGCCGGTCTCGACCGCTCGCTGGAAGGCCAGGAGCGCCGCTCGGGTCTCGTCCGGGGAGGCGACGCCGCGCGGTCGGCGCGCGGCCACGTGCGCCCGCGCCCGGTAGGCGAGCTGGCGGACCGCGGCGGGGCTCTTGCCGACGGCGTCGGCGATCTCGTCGTAGCCGAGGCCGAACACCTCGCGCAGCACGAACACCGCCCGCTCGGTCGGCGCGAGGGTCTCCAGCACCAGCAGCATCGCCATCGAGACGCTCTCGGCGAGTTCGACGTCCTCGGCCACGTCGGGCGTGGTCAGCAGCGGCTCGGGCAGCCACGGACCGACGTAGGACTCCTTGCGCCTGCCGAGCGCGCGCAGGCGGTCCAGCGCCTGCCGGGTGACGATCCGCACCAGGTAGGCGCGCTGCTCCCGCACGGTGGCCGTGTCGACGTCCACCCAGCGGAGCCAGGTCTCCTGCAGGACGTCCTCGGCGTCGGCGGCCGAGCCGAGCATCTCGTAGGCGACGGTGAACAGCAGGTTGCGGTGGACGACGAACACCTCGGTGGCGGAGTCCACCGAGGTCGCGGGCTCGGCTGTCCCCGCGGTCCGTTCCGTGCGCTCGCTCATCCCCGGCTCCTGACTGTGCGTTGCCACCCCTGCCTCGTGCACTGGACGTCGCAGCCCGCCGTTTTGTAACACCCGCGCTCGGGTGGCCTACGTCACATCGCCTCCGCTGTTACGGGGGCCGGTGCGGCGGCGTCTCGTGTTCGTCAGGACGCCGCGCGGCGAACGGTCCGGGCGGCTCGCGATACGAGTGGAAGGCATCCGCCACATGGCCGAGACGGCCTCACCCGAGAACATCCCCACCCGCTCCGGCACCACGACGGAGGCTCCACCCGGTTCGAGCTCCCGC
Organism: Actinomadura sp. NPDC000929; assembly: GCF_040492065.1. Lineage (NCBI taxonomy): Bacteria > Bacillati > Actinomycetota > Actinomycetes > Streptosporangiales > Thermomonosporaceae > Actinomadura > Actinomadura sp. NPDC000929. The sequence continues at coordinate 27,803 of NZ_JBEUPA010000010.1, forward strand.
CGCTGGTGGGGGCTGGTGGTCATCGCCCTCGCCCAGCTGATCGTGGTGCTGGACATGACCATCGTCAACATCGCCCTGCCGTCCGCCCAGCGCGACCTCGGCATGACCGACGGCAACCGGCAGTGGGCCATCACCGCCTACACCCTCGCCTTCGGGGGCCTGCTCCTGCTCGGCGGGCGCCTCGGCGACCTGTTCGGACGCAGGCGCGCCTTCATCACCGGCCTGCTCGGCTTCGCCGCGGCCTCCGCGCTCGGCGGCGCCGCCACCGGCCCCGGCATGCTGTTCGCCGCCCGCGCCCTGCAGGGCGTCTTCGCCGCGCTGCTGGCCCCCGCCGCGCTGTCCCTGCTGACCACGACCTTCACCGACCCGCGCGAACGCGGCAGGGCGTTCGGTGTGTTCGGCGCCATCGCCGGCGCGGGCAGCGCGATCGGCATGCTGCTCGGCGGCCTCTTGACCGAGTACCTGGACTGGCGCTGGTGCCTGTACGTCAACGCCCCGGTGGCGGCCGTCGCAGTGCTCGGCGCGGTCGTGCTGCTCGACGACCCCGGCCGCAAGGCCGGTGCGCAGCTGGACGTCCTCGGCGCCGCGCTGGGCTCCGCCGGCGTGCTGTCCATCGTCTACGGCTTCAGCGAGGCCGAGTCCCGGGACTGGGACGACCCCCGGGTGCTGGCCCTGCTCATCGGCGGCGTGCTGGTCCTCGGGCTGTTCTCCCTGTGGCAGACCCGCGCCCGGACGCCGCTGCTGCCCCTGCACATCGTCAAGGACCGGCAGCGGGCGGGCGCCTACCTGACGATGGCCCTGGTCACCGTCGCCATGTTCGGCGTCTTCCTCTTCCTGACCTTCTACCTGCAGGGCATCAAGGGGTGGTCGCCGCTGAAGACCGGCACGGCCTACCTGCCGATGACCGTGTGCATGGTCATCGGCTCCACGCAGATCTCGGTGCGGCTGCTGCCCCGGGTGCCGGTCCGGGCGCTGATCATCCCCGGCCTGGCGCTGGCCGCCGGCGGGCTGGCCGTCCTGGCCTCCATGGACGTCCACGCCACGTACCCCGGCCGCGTCCTGCCCGGCATCTGCATGATGGGCCTCGGCATGGGCGTCACCTTCATGGCGGCCATGTCCACGGCCACCGGCCGCGTCGCCCCGCACGAGCAGGGGGCGGCCTCGGCGACCCTCAACACCATGCAGCAGGTGGGCGGATCGGTCGGCACCGCGCTCCTCAACACGATCGCGGCGAGCGCGACCGCGGACTGGCTGACCGGCCACGAGGTCGACCTCGCCCAGCGGACGCCGCAGGTGAGGGCCGCGCTGGCCGAGGCGACCGTGCACGGCTACTCCGTGGCGACCTGGACCTCCGCGGGGATCATCCTGCTGGCCGCACTGGTCGCGGGCGTCTTCGTCAACGCCAAGGCGCCGGGACGGCAGGCCGGACCGGCCTCCGCCCCGGCGGCCGCCGACCGGGAGGGCGGGGCCGCCGGGGCGCCGGCCCGCGCGGGATCGCCCGCAGGCTGAACCCGGGGGCCTTCGCGGGCGCGGGCTACTTGCGGCGGGCGACGTCGTAGAGGGCGCAGCCGATCAGTTCGAGGGACACCTGCAACCGCTCCAGGCTGACGTTCTGGGCGATCGTGTCCTCGGGGGTGTGGTAGACGGGCTCCAGCTGGCTGGGCGCCTCACCGCCGCGCCAGCTGAAGTTGCCCGCCGGTATGCCGCGCTCGTAGAAGGCCTCGTGGTCGCTGGAGCCCCGGGCGGTGGGGCCCTTGGTCTGGTCGGAGTAGCCGAGGCGGGCCGCGGCGGCGTTCACCGCGGCCGTGGTGGTGTTGTCCGCGCCGTCCACGGACAGCAGCCAGTACGTGCCCGCCGGGGGATGGCTGGTGGCGACCATGTCGTTCTGGAAGCAGCCCGTGATCTGCCCGACGCCCTCCGCGTCGAGTTGCTTCACGTAGTGCCGCGCTCCGACCAGGCCGGACTCCTCCGAGCCCCACAGGCAGACCCGGACCGCCTGCTGGGTCGGCAGCCGCTTCAGCACGCGGGCCAGTTCCAGGCACAGCACGGTTCCGCTGCCGTCGTCGTTGGCGCCGGGCGAGCCCGGGACGGTGTCGTAGTGGGCGCTGACGATGACGGCCTTGCCGGTGGGGTTGGGCAGCGTCGCCTTCCGCTCGGCCAGGACGTTGTACGAGGTCAGCCCCGAATGGTGGGTGATCTCGAAGGAGAGCCGCCGGGCGCCCGCGCGGATCCGCTCGCCGTGGTACTCGGCCAGGCCCAGCACCGGGATCGCGACCGTCTCCTTCAGCGTCGGGACGAAGGCGCCGGCCTTGCGCTCCGGGTAGGTGACCGAGCGCGCGTTGACGATGAGGGCCGCCGCGGCGCCCGCGCTCGCGGCGGCCTTGGCCTGCTCGGTCTCCATGCCGGGGATCCGGTCGAACAGCACCAGGCCGCCGCGCACGTCACCGGTGACCTCGGTGACCCGGCCCACGTCCACCACCGTGCCGTCCACGGAGGCGACGGCGCCCTGCGGGGAGGCGCTGCACTGCCAGACCCGCTCGCCCTTGGATCGGATCTCGGCCAGGTACTTGTCGGCGACCGGGAAGGGCTGGAGTTCGACCCTGTAGCCGAGATCGCGCAGGCATCCGGCGATGTAGCGGGCGGCCCGGTGCTCCGACGGCGTCCCGGCGATGCGCCAGCCGATCTCGTCGCTGAGCACTTTCAGGTGCCGCAGCGCCCGGCGGGCGTCGACGCGGGCGACCACGGCCCTGTCACCGGCGGTGAGGGAGGGCGGCCGGAGGGCACCGGGGCGCTGCCGGGTCGCGGCGGCGGCGGTGCCGGGGAGCAGGCCGGCGGTCGCGAAACCGGTGAGGGCGGCGGCCCCGGCCAGCAGATCGCGGCGTTTGACCTCGGACATGGCGTCTCCTCGGGAGATCGGCGGCCGGCGTCGCCGGCCCGGATCCCGAGTCGGCGGCGGACGGCGGGACAACGGACTTCCCCCGGTGGGAGTGAACATACAAAAAGGCCATAAAACCGACAAGACTCTTACCGTCCGCAGACCAGATCGTGATCAGGTTCGGGAGGCGCCCCAGGCCAATGGACCACCGGTTTCCGCTGGACAACCCGGCTTGCCCGGTAGGCCAATAGGGAAACCGGCCGGATTGAATGGCATTACGACCTTCCAGCGGAAAACGGCTGGGTCCTGGGGCGGTTCCGGTTTCGGATGAACGCGGGGTTCAGGGCCTGGGGGCCAGGCCCGAGTAGACCGACGCGACGTACTCCGGGGCCTTGGCGCCGCGGCGGGGCCGGAAGTCGAACGCCGACCCGTCGGTGAAGTCGATCCGGATGAACCATTCCGGCTGCGGGGTGCGGCCGAGGGGCACCGCCCGCAATCCGCGGACCGCCGCGAACGGGATCTCCCAGCAGGTCGTCAGGGGCGCGGTGGAATCGCCCGAGTCATCGCCCCGAGCACCGCGGACGCGACCGCGCAGCCCGCCCGGCCGACCGGAGGGGCGCGCGAACCGCGACTCCACGGACACCGCGAGCCGCCGGTCCGTGAGCAGCAGCCACGCCTCGTCGGCGTAGCCGGTCATGTGGCCGGCGACGGCGGCCGCCGCCGCGTCCGGTCCGGGCGCGTGCGCCCACCCCCAGATCACCGGGTCGTCGGCCCATTCGTCGTACCAGAACCGGCCCGTCCGGACCGGATCGGTCGGCAGGGGCCAGGACGGGTCCGGGACGGACGAGCCGTCCGCGACGGCGGACGGGGCCGGGGCCGTGCTCAGCCCTCGCACCGTCGCGCCGATGTGCCCGGCCGCGTGGTCGCCCATGACCAGCCTCTCGCCGGGCGCGCACCAGTGCGCGCGGGCGATCTCGTACAGCCTCTGCTCGTTGCGCGGCATGTGATCGCCCGTCAGGAACGTTGCGTGGCGAGGTGGAGGAGCCGGCCCGCCGCCTCGTCGTCCGGTGCGGTGACGTCGAAGCCGGAACCGTCGTGGAGCCCGATCCGCAGGACCGGGACCTTGCGGGGACGGAACCCGGAGGGCAGCTTGCGCCGGTCCAGGCCGAGGTGCGCGATGTGCGCCGCCGGGATCTCGGCGAGGCCCGCGACGCGTGACAGCGGCACCGGTTCGCCCGGTGGGTAGGGATGGTCGCGAGCGAGCGAGCGCCCGAGCTCCGCCGCCCCGGCGGCGATCCTGCGGGCCCGCGACAGCACCCCCGCCTGCGGCTCGCGCCGTGCCTCGGACTCGGCGGCCTCGCCAGGCATCATCGCGACGACGCCGATCCGGTACGGGGTGAGGACGAGGTAGCGGGTCTCCGCGGAGTCGGGGAGCGTCACCCGCGCGGCCATGCCCCCGCCGGGGCCGAAGACCACCAGCGCCGGCGGAGTGAGGCTGTCCTCGCGGAACGCCGAGTCCACACCGGCTCCGACGGCGTTCAGCACGGCGCGTCCGGCGCCGCCCGGGATGCCCCGCCAGTCGTGGCCGTCCACGTCGAAGCGCAGGGCGGCGCCATGGCAGTACAGGCACAGCAGAACGGGCTCGTCCGGCCGGCACCAGTGCCGCCGCACCGCCAGCGTCCCGCTGAGCTCGCGTCCGCTCATCTCGGCGCCCTCCCCCGACCGTGATGGCGAGATCCTAGTGGAATCACCGCAATTCAGCCGTCACGTCGTCCGATCCCGATCCCATGCGAATCTCGGCTTGGGCGGGCCGTTCCAGCGTTCGGCCATGCGGTCGAGTTCCGCTCTCACCCCGGACCGGCGGAGCCGGCCGAATCCGGCGTACCGGAGCTCGCGGCAGAGGGCGTCGAATTCGTCCTCGGTCCACTCGGGAGCGTCCCGTCCTTCCAGACTGCGGAGGGTGAGGAAAACGGTCAGGAACGGCCGTGCCCGGTCGTCCCAGTCCGCCGGGTTCCGCACGCGCAGTTTCCAGTCGAGCTCCCACACGCGCACCGTGCCGTCGAGACCCGCGGCGAGGACGTGCCGGCCCGCGTCGGTGACGCGCACCAGGGCGACCTCGCTCCCGCCGTCGGACAGGACGTGGTGGGGTTCGCCGCCGCCCGGCCGGCGCAGATCCCACATGGTCACCGCTCCGTTCGCGGACCCGGTCAGCCCCCAGCGCCCGTCGACCGTGGCGCAGGCGGCCGTGACCCCGGTCCCGTAGGCCTCGATCGAGAGGTCGCCGAGGGGATGCAGGAGAAGCACGGAGTCCCCGGAGGGGTAGGTACCGGGGGAGACGCTCAGGACGTGGCGGCCGTCCCGGGTCATGCTGACGCCCGCGGCGTCGTCCACCCAGCTCGTCGCGGTGGCCTCGGCGTCGCCGAAGAGATCCCGTACATCGTTCCAGCCACCGATGATCAGATGGCGGCCGTCGGGGGTGACGGTCAGCGCCGTGACGTCGCAGGCCGGGGGGACACCGGGGCCGCCCTCCCGGCCGCCGTGCAGAATCGTCGTGCGGCCGGATTCGATGTTCCACAGCCGTACCTCTTCGCCGCCCCCTTCCCTGGCTCCCGCCGTGACGACATGGCGGCCGTCCGGGCTCGTGCACACGGCGATGAGCCGCCCGCGCCCGGACGCGCCGGTCCGCAGGGTGCGCACCAGCCGCCCGGCGGACAGGTCCCACACGTTCAGCTCGTCGCCCGTCGACGCGGTGACGCAGCGTTGCCCGTCCGGGGTCAGGCGGGCGCGCACGCCCGGGCTCTCCTCGACCAGTCGGTGCACGAGGCGCCTCGCGGCGACGTCCCACACCCGCACGGCACCGTCCGCGCCCGCCGACACGGCCCGTTCGCCGTCGGGCGTGACCTCCAGGCACGTCACCGGCCCGGCATGGGCAGCCAGCGTCCCCAGATGCCATGACGCCCGGACCCCGACACGGGCCGACACCAGCGCGAGTCTGTGCCATGCGTCGAGGGCGGGCGCGCTGCCGCCGAGATCGGGCGTGCTCCGGAGCCGTTCGAGCGTGGCCGCGGCCTTGGTGTACCGCCGCGCGCCGATCTGCCGTTCCGCCTCCGCCACCTGCGCCCTGACGTGCGAGTCGAGCCCGCTCAGCTCGCCGTGGGAACGGGGGCGGCAGATCTGCAGCGGGGCCGGGCGCCGCCGCCCCAGATCCAGGACTCGCGGCCGACCGTGATCGGGCCCGATCACGACGCGGCGGCCGTCCGGCGCCACGCAGGCACTCCGCGGATCGGGCGGGGCGCTCATCGTCCGGACGCAGCGCCAGGTCTCCAGCTCCCAGAGCCGCAGCACGCCGTCGATCATCAGCAGATGGCGCCCGTCCGGAGTGACGCACATCTTCTTCAGCGCGGGGGACGAGGGATCGGCGAACGTGTGCGTGATCCGCCCGGTGGCCATGTCCAGCGTGACGACGACGCCCCGGGGGAAGGCCGCGACGGCGTGCCGGCCGTCGGGGGTGACGTGCACCAGCGACGCGTTGTGCAGGAGGCGGCCGTCCATCTCATCCGGGATCTCCGTCTTCCAGACCGTCTGCCCCGTGACCAGATCCCACAGGCACAGCAGGGGACCGCCGTACGCGGACAGGGCATGGCGCCCGTCGGGGCTGACGCAGACCGCGTTCATGACGCTGTGCCCCTTCTCGTCCCGCGGCCCAGGGAACGTGCGCACTCGCCGGAGCGTGGCCACCTCCCAGAGATGCATGGAGTCGCGCCGACCCGCCGTCAGGGCGAAAGCTCCATCGGGGGTCAGGCAGATCGCGTCCGTTCCCGATCTCCTCCCCCGCCAGGGACCGGTGCGTTCGCCGGTGACCAGGTCCCACGCCTGCAGGCTGTCCTTCCCGACCAGCGCGTGCCGCCCGTCGCGGGTCACGCGGATCTGGGAGATCACCCAGTTGCCGGTCGGGATGGTTCGCACGCGGCGGCCCGTGTCCAGCTCCCAGACGAGCAGGCACCCGCTCGAACCCGCGCCCACGATGTGCCGGCCGTCGGGTGTGGGGCACAGGGCGAAGACGGTCTCGGTTCCGATCGTGTCGAACTCGACGTCGTCCTCGACCTCCGCCTCGAACTCGGTGTCCTCCTCGTCCTCCTCCACCTCCGCCTCGATGTCGGCGCCGCGCTCCTCGCGGACCTCGGTGTCACCGCGCTCGCGCTCGACCAGGCGGAGGAGCCGTCCCACCCGTTCGGGATCGTCGCGGCGAACCGACTCCAGCTCGGCCGTCAGGTCGGCGTCGGTGACGCCGGCGGCGCGCCAGCGCAGCAGGCCGGAGTTGTAGATCACTTCCGGATGGCGCGGGTCGGCGGCGCGCGCCTCCCGGAAGGCCGCCGCCGCCTCTTCCGGCCGCCCGAGGTCGAGCAGCGACAGCGCCCGGTTGTTGAGCTCGTTGGCGCGCAGTCCGGCCGTCCTGGGCAGGGCCCGCGGGTAGGGCGTCCCGAACTCCGCCGCGTAGAGGGAGACCAGTTCCTCGGCGACCGGGGCCATGCCCCGCGGCCGGTGCTCCGGCTCCTCGCGCAGGCACCGGGCCAGCAGGCCGGCGAGCCCGGCGGGCATGGCGTCCATGGGCGCGCCGGGATTCCGGCCGTCCAGGTAGCGGGCGAGGCCCGTCGCCGCGGCCGGGCCCAGGCGCCAGCGGACCCGGCCGGTGAACATCTCCAGCACGCTGACGGCGAAGCTGTACACGTCCGCGCGCCGCCCGAGGGGACGCCGGGCCGCCTGCTCGGGCGAGGCGTAGGCAGGGCTCAGTCCCCCGGTCGTGACCAGAAGCGTGCCGTCGCCCGGCTCCGCCGACGACCGCTCCGTCATCAGCTCGCCGGCACGCGCCAGCCCGAAATCGCTCACCTTGGCGTTCCCGGCCGAGTCGAGCAGGACGTTGGCCGGCTTGACGTCCTGGTGCACCACGCCGAGGCGATGCGCATGCGCCAGGCCCCAGGCGGTCTGGATCGCCACGTCCAGGATCCGCTCCAGCGCCGCCCGCGGGCCGCCCTCGTACAGGCGTCCCCCGCGGATCCAATGCCGCAGGCTTCCCCCGTCGACGAACTCGGCGAAGACCCGCGGAACCGCGCCCAGCGTCTGCACGTAGTGGCACGTGCAGATGTTGGGGTGGAGCCCCAGCGCCACCCACGTCTCGGCCTCCTGGACGAACAGCCGCACCAGGTCCTCGCTCGCCGGCATGCCGGGGCGCGGGCACTTGACGGCCAGGTCGATGTCCCAGCCGAGGTGGCGGACGCGGTAGACCAGCCCCATGCCGCCGTCGCCGTACAGCTCGCGGACCTCGTAGAGGTCCAGGATGCGGTCACCGACCGCCCACTCCTCCGGGACGCCGTCCGCCGCCGCGGACGTGGCGGGGTCCACGAGCGTCGGCGCGGGCGGCGGCCGGTAGACGCTCGCGCCCCTCAACCATGTCCGTCTCGCCACGGCTTCCCTCACATCCGCCGCGCATCACCACGCCGGTACAAGGATGTTCCACGGCCGGCCGGGCGAACAGCCCTCAGACGGCTTGGGCGGGAGGCCTCGTGGTCGAGTTGGTCCAGCGCTTGTTGGTGTCGTTGACATCGCGCTCGACGGACGTGAGCTCCACCTTGAACGGGATGCCCGGGCGGCCGCCGACCTTGACCAGGAACCTCCCGCGTCCCGGGGGCTCGCTGTCCCGCTTCAGCTCGGGGTTCCAGGACGGCGGCGTCGACCAGTCGATGATCATGCGCTCCTCGATGGAGGACATTCGGACCACCTCGTTCACCATCGGCATCTCCGCCTGCGGCAGCCCGCCGCAGATCACCATGCCCGCGCGCTCGGCGAAGCCCTTGGCCTTGAGCCGGTCGGCGCGGTCGCTCAGCGACAGCAGGTCGGCCATGGTGTGCGTGATCATCACCTGCCCCGTGCCGCGCTGCCGGTTGAGGCGGGTGAGCGCGTCGACCCGGTCCACCAGGCCGCGCCCGGACCGCAGCACCCGCCACAGCTCGTCCAGGACGACGAAGAAGTGCCGCTGCGGTTCGAGCCCCTCGTCGGCCAGCGCGTGCGCGGCCTCGATCGAGCCGAACCCGTCCGACCAGCACGCCAGCAGGACGGCGGCCTGCAGCTCGGCGTCGGCGTCGTCGATCCCGCTGATGTCGATGCAGACGCCGCCCGGATTGTCGAGCTCGATCGCGGTGGTGGTCTGGTGCGCGAACGTCTCGCCCATCGGACCGTCCAGGACGCCGAGCAGCGAGGCGTGCAGCGGGTCGACGGCCGCGCGGTACCGCGCCTCGTCCCCGCGCGCGAGGGTCACCGCGCGCAGCCGCTCCGGCCCGTCGTCGATCACCTTGATGAGGTCGGGCAGGACGGGCACGCCGCTGTGGCGCTCGTCCAGCACCCGCAGGGCGGCGTTCAGAACGGTGCGCTCGGTGTCGGCGATCGGCGCGCCGCGCAGCAGCGTGACCAGCGCGCTGACCATGTTCAGCCGGCGGCCGTGCGCGTCGGCGATCAGCTTGGCCCGCGCGGGCCCGGGAAGCCTGGCCGCCGCGTGCGCCGTCGCCCCCGGGTCGAGCACGTTCAGCGAGCCGAGCCCGCGGCCGAGCTTGATGATCTGCCCGCCCATGGCCCGGACCAGGTCGACGTAGTCGGGCTTCAGGTCGCCGAGCACCATGGGGAACACCCCCTGCCCGACCAGCCCCACCACCATCCTGCGGATCAGCGTCGACTTGCCCAGCCCCGGCTTGCCCAGCACCAGGGCCGACGGGTTGTGGATCAGGTTCGCCCGCTGGAACCACGAGATCGGGTCGCAGCACAGCGCCGCGCCGGTGGTCAGCTCGCGGCCGAGCGGCACCCCCACCATCGGCGTTCCCGACCCGGCCCCGAACGGCCACAGCCCGCACACCTGGACCGTGGTCCCGCGCCATTCCGACGGCATCTCCACGTAGGAGGCCCGGCCCCCGCCGCGGCGGGAGAACCCCCGGAACCCGGGCTTGAGCTCGGGCCTGGGCTTCTTCTCCTTCTTCTTCTTGCTCTTCTTGCCCTTCTCGCCGTCCTGTTCGGCGAGGAGCTCTCCGACCACTCCGGGGACCGGTTCGGCGGGGCGCTTCACAGGGCCTCCCGCACCAGAGCCGGCACCTGAAGGTGGTCGGGGATGACGATGCCCAGCGGAAGGGCGGCCGCGAACGCCGACGCCTGCGACCCGTACATCTGCCGCAGCCGCAGCCGCGCGGGGCCCGTGAGGGTGTCGACGGCCGCCGCCGCGACCGGGAGCTCCTCGGCCGAGCGGACGGTGGCGGTGATGAGGACGGTGAACCGGATCACTCCCGCTCCCCTGGCCTCCTCGAGGGCCGACTGGTCGCTCTTGATCACGTCGATCTCGTTCCGGGCGGCGCTGGAGGCGCCGTCGAGGCGGAAGCGCGAGTCCCGGCGGTCCCGTTCCACGATCCGGGCCGCGGAGGCCGGATCGTGCGGACGGTAGAGGAAGGTGACGCGCTTGCGGGCGATGTCGTGGTGCGGGGCCACCAGCCCCGTCATCACGTTGGACAGCACCTCGCCCCGCGGCGCCTCCGACATGCCCCAGGTGATGGAGCAGCCGCTGTCGTGGACGTAGTGGTCCCACGACTCCTGCGCCGCGACCGGCCCGGCGTCCTCCCAGCGGATCTCCTGGTCCTCGGCGGCCTCCAGGACCTTCTGCGCGTCCGGGTCGTAGGCGATCCGCACGGCGCGGGCGAGTTCCTTCGCGGTCAGCGCGCGGGCGGATCCGGCGCCGGTCATCGCCAGCCCGGAGATCAGTCCGGGAATGCGCATCCCGACCTCCCGCACCATCGCGTCCTGGTCGCGCCGCTTGCCCCCGAGTTGCGGCAGGGCCGCGTAGGTGACCGCGATGCGGGTGGAGACCCGCGCGCTGCCCACCGGGTAGTTCCAGACGATCTCGTCCAGGGCCTGCCGGGCCAGCTCGGGCGCGTTCGGGTCGGTGTTGGCGTAGATCTCCTCCCGGAGGCGGGTCCCGGTGTCGGGGGCCGTCTCGATGGTCACGCTCGCGGAGACCAGCCCCGGCTCGTAGCTCAGCGAGGCCAGCCACTGCCCCCAGTGGGAGACCCACGTGTCGATCTGGGTCTGGTCGACCAGCGCCGCACCTTCGGCGTTGCACTCGAACACCACGGTGTAGTGCTTCGTGGACGGGATCACGACCAGGGCGAACGGGCGCCCGTAGGAGTCGCGGCCCTCCACCAGCCGGGACTGGGCGAGCAGCCCCGGAAGGCGGCACGTGCCGTGCGGGACGACGCTCAGCGGTCCCGAACGGTAGAGGTGCCACCCCTGGGAGCGGCCCGACCACCAGGTCACCCGTGCCGTGAGCGACTGGAGGGCGGTCCGCCCATGCGCGTCCTGGATGACGAGCGGCAGCATGACCACCCCCAGCGCGACGGCGCCGAGCAGGGCCAGCATCAGCGACAACGTCGCGATCAGGGTGATGACGATCAGCCCGACCATGAGGATCAGCGTGCCCGCCAGTCCCAGCCGCCCGATTCCGGGGGACACCGGCTTCCGCCAGTTCCCGTACGTGGGTTCACGGTAGTCGGACGTCACGCCGCCTCCACCTCATTCCTTCGGCTACGAACTGCCACTGGGACCGCTTCCGCTTCCGCTGCTGCCGCTCGGGCCACCGCCCCCGGACGGAGGCGAGTACCCGGTACCTCCGCTCGAGGAGGAACCAGAATCGGGGGGCTGGTAGGGCGGCGGCTGACTGCCATTCCCTCCGATGGAGGAAAAGTCGGGAGCGGGAACGTCATACGGCGGGACGCTGGAAGAAGGGTCGGCGCCCGACGGGCCCTGCGGTCCTCCGCCACCGCCCGGGCCATTGCCCGAGCCACTCCCCGGGCCACTGCCCGACCCGCTGCCCGGCCCGCCGCTCGGGCCACCGCTCGGTGCCCCGGTCGGCCCGCCGGTCGGTCCACCCGCCGGTCCGCCACCCGTCCCCCCGCCGCGCCGCAGGCCCCGCCCGCCGTGCCGGACGACATCGGCCGCACCCCCAAGGGCACCGCCACCACCCAGGCCGCCCTCGGCCGCCTCCTGCTCGACCTCACCCGCGAGGCGCCCGACGCCGCCGCCCGCGTCGTCACCGTGAGCCCGGACGTCAGCTCCAGCACCAACCTCGGCGGCTGGGTGAACAAGGTCGGCGTCTGGTCGACCGCCGAACGCCGCGACTGGTTCGCCGACGACGGCGAGACGATCCTGCACTGGCGGGAGGGCCCGGCGGGCCAGCACATCGAGCTCGGCATCGCCGAGACCAACCTGGTCGGCCTCCTCGGCGAACTCGGCGCCACCTGGAGCCGCTGGAACCGTCCCCTGCTGCCGATCGGCGTCCTGTACGACCCGTTCGTCGGTCGCGCGCTCGAACCCTGGTCGTTCGGCATCTACGCCGGCGGCCAGTCGATCCTGATCGGCACTCCCTCCGGGGTCACGCTGGCCCCCGAGGGCGGCGCTCACCAGTCCATCGTCACCCCGTCCATCGGCGTCGAGCAGCCGGGCTGCGTCGCCTACGAGCCGGCGTTCGTCCTCGACACCGAGTGGACGCTGCTGGCGAGCATGGCCCGCCTGGGCCGCCCCGACGGAGGCTCCGCCTACCTGCGCCTGTCGACCCGCCCGGTCGACCAGACCCTCGCGGACGTCCCGGCCGACCCGGCCGCCCGCGAGCGCCGCCGCCGCCAGGTGATCGCCGGCGCCTACCCGCTGCGCCGCTCCGCCCGTCCCGACGTCACCCTCGCGGCGATGGGCGCCCTCGTCCCCGAGGCCCTGGCCGCCGCCGACCGCCTGGAGCAGGCCGGCGTCGGCACCGACGTGGTCTGCGTGACCAGCCCCGGCCTGCTCTTCCGGGCCCTCCGCTCCCGCCAGGGCCAGGACGACGGCCCGAACTGGATCCTGGAGCAGGCGTTCCCCGCCTCACGCGCCACCCCGCTCGTCACCGTCCTGGACGGCCACCCCCACACCCTGGCCTTCCTGTCGGGGGTGAACAACGTCCCCTGCACCACCTTGGGCGTCACCGCCTTCGGACAGTCCGGCTCCATAGAGGACGTCCACCGCCACCACGGCATCGACACGGACTCGATAATCCGCGCGGCCCTGGACCTCCACACCCCCTGAAAGCACCCGAGAGGATCGATCAGGAATCGAGAAGTGCTCACCCCCGGTCCCTACGTAGCGTGATTCATGCAAGCGGGCAGCGGAGCGGCTCACCGCCGCCCGCGGCACCCACCACGCACACGAGGGGACATGACATGAAGGCGCACGTGAGTTCGATTCTGCTGGCCGTCCGCGACATGGACCGGGCCAAGCGGTTCTACACCGAGGGCCTCGGCTGGAAGATCCAGAACGACTACGGCATCTCGGTGTTCTTCGAGTCGGACGGAGCCTCGCCCGTCGGCTTCTACGGCCGCGAGGGCCTCGCCGACCAGGTCGGGACGAGCCCGGAGGGCAGCGGCTTCAGCGGGCTGGTGCTCACCTACGTCGTCCGCAGCGAGGCCCGCGTCGACGAGGTCATGGCCGAGGCCGAGAAGGCCGGAGCCACGATCCTCAAGCCCGCCGGCGCCCTGCCGTGGGGCGGGTACGGCGGCACCTTCGCCGACCCCGAGGGCTACATCTGGAGCCTCGGCTACAGCGCCCAGGGAGCCGACCAGCCTTACGCGGAGTAGCCGCCGGCGCGGGTCCGGGGCCGACGCGGCGCCACGTCGGCCCCGGACCGCCGCGTCGGGCGACCGTGACCCCGTTGGCCACCCTCCGTGTTCTAATGATCACGGAAGGGTCGGCTCTCGACGGGGCGGGAGATGGGCATCTCGGAGGATCCGGACGGTGCGAACGCCGTCACGCGCGAGGGCGGCCTCACCTGGCGGGTCGTGACGGGATGGCTCGTGGGGATCACCGCGGCCCTCGCGGTGACCGGCGTCGCGCTCGGCAGGGAGACCGGCCTGGCCCCGTTCCTGGTCTTCCTGCCCACCTTGATCGCCGGCCGCGGGACGGTCCGGCAGACCGCGGTCGCCTCCGTCTGGACGGTCCTGGTCATCATCGGCTCGCTGATCCGCCGCCCGCTGCCGAGCGCGGCGGCCACCGCCAGCGTGATCATCTTCGCTCTCGCGCTCGACGGCCTGAGCGTCGTCCAGGCGGTCCGCCGCGTCCGCCAGGAAAAGGAGATCAGCCGGCTCCGCTCCGCGGCCGCCGCCCTGCAGCGCCATATCCTGCGCCCGTTCCCCCTCGCCACCGCCGAACTCGTCGTCCACGGCCTGTACGAGCCGGTCGAGGAGGACAGCATGGTCGGCGGCGACGTCTACGAGGCCATGCCGACCCCCTACGGCAGCCGCGTCCTCATCGCCGACGTCCAGGGCAAGGGCCTTCCCGCCATCAGCGCGGCCTTCGCGGTGCTCAACTCGTTCCGCGAGGCGGCCCTGGCAGAGCCGACGCTGACCGCCGTCGTGGACGCCCTGGAGAACTCGGTTCTGCGGCACAACTCCTTCGTCGCCCAGACAGGCGAGGAACAACGATTCGTCACAGCCCTCATCCTGGACATCGGCTCGGAAACGACCGCCCAAGCCATCAACTGCGGCCACATCCCGCCCTACCTGCTGTCCGAGCAAGGGACGGGCCAGATTCACCTAGGAGAGGCCTCCCTGCCGCTGGGCCTAGCCTCCCTCAACCCAGAACCACGAACCGTCACACCGTTCAACTTCCCAACCGATTCCACGCTCCTCCTATGCACTGACGGCATCACTGAGACCCGCGACCCGTCCGGCGCCTTCTACCCCTTGGAAGAGCGCCTGTCCCGCTGGGAGCACCTGCCCCCCGCCGAAATCGCTCCTACCGTCCACCACGACCTGGAGCAGTACGCCCACAGCAAGCTGGCAGACGACGTAGCCCTCCTGGTACTCCACAGAAAACCCGCCTTGCCGGACACCCCATCGATCTCATGACGACGGAGAACCCCCGGGGCCGGTCAACGGCGGACGCGAGAAGAGGCGGCGGAGCACGTCGGTGATGGTGACGACACCCAGGATCTCGCCGCCGCGTGTCACCAGGGCGAGCTGATTACCGCTCTCGCGCATGCGAGAAAGCGCGGCGTAGACGGGCGTACCCGCGGGGAACAGCAGCGCAGGACGGGTCAGACGGCGGATGCCCGCGCTTTCCGGCTCGGTCAGGGTGTCGCGGACGTGGACGACCTTCCAGGCGGTGCCGGGCCCGCCGACCAGGATGCGCAGATGCCCGGAGGCGAGTGCGGCGGCCTGGACATCGGCGACGGTGGCGTCCGGCGGAACGGCCGCCAGCCCGGGCTTCACCAGGTCGTCCACCCGCAGCTCGCGCAGGTCGAGGGCGCCGGTGAGCTGCGCGGAGTAACCCGCGTCGAGCGCCCCGACGTTCGCCGAGTGCTCGACCAGGTGGCGCAGGGCCTCGGGGTCCTGGCGGGAGACGACCTGGTCGGTCGCCTCGACGCCGACCCTGCGCAGGCACCAGTTCGCCGCCGAGTTCAGCGCGGACAGCAGCGGCCGGGTCAGCTTCATGAAGCCGCGCATCGGCAGCGCCAGCATCGTGGCCGACCGCTCGGGGTGGGCGATCGCCCAGGACTTGGGCGCCATCTCGCCCACCACCAGGTGCAGGAACGTCACCACGACCAGCGCGAGCACGAACCCGGCCGCGTCGGCGAGCCACAGGGCGAGCCCCCAGTGTTCGAACAGCGGGGTGAGCCAGTGGTGCACGGCCGGCTTGGTGATCGCGCCGAGCGCGAGCGTGCAGACGGTGATGCCGAGCTGCGCCCCGGCGAGCAGGACGGACAGTTCGGAGGCGCTGCGCAGCGCGGCCCGGGCGGCCGGACTGGTCAGGGCGGCGTCCTCCAGCCGGTGCCGCCTGGCCGCGATGAGCGCGAACTCGACGGCGACGAAGAAGGCGCTCAGGGCGATGACGGCGACGGTCGCGGCGAGCACCGCCCACGGGTTCGCCGTCATTCCGCGCTCACCCGCAACCGGACGGACGAGGGCACGTGGTGCTCCACCTCCAGGACCTCGGCCCCCAGGACCCGGACCGGCGGCTCGTCGTCACGGACCAGATCGGCGGCCTCCGGAGGCAGCGCGACCTCGACCGTCGTCCCCACCTCGGGCAGCGCCCCGTGGACGGCGATGACCAGCCCCGCCAGCGTCTCGTAGTCGCCCTCGGGCAGCCTCAGGTCGAGCGTGCGCTCGACCTCGTCGATGTGGAGGTCGCCGGGAACGATCCAGGTGTCGGACCCGGCGACCGCGGCGGGCCCGGCCTCCGCCACGTCGTGCTCGTCGGTGATCTCGCCCACCAGTTCCTCGGCGAGATCCTCCAGCGTCAGGATCCCAGCGAACCCGCCGAACTCGTCGACCACGCAGGCGAGCTCGTCACCCGCGCCGGCCAGCGCGTCCAGCGCCTTCGGCAGCGTCATGAGGGTCGCGAGCACGGTCGCGGGCCGCATGACCGACGCCGCCGTCCCCTCCGTCCCGGCGGCCAGGACGTCGTTGAGGTGCACCACACCGGCGACGCGCCCGCCGTCCAGCACCGGGTAGCGCGAATGCCCGGCGCTCATCGCGCGGCGGACTTCGCCGAGCGGCTGGCGCACCGCCACCGTGTCGACGCGGGAGCGCGGGATCATGGCGTGCTCGACGTCCCGCCGCGGGAAGTCCAGGATGCGGTCGAGCAGGATGGACAGCTCCGGCGGCAGGTCGCCGCTGCGCCGCGACTCGGCGACGATGCGCGCCAGGTCCCGCTCGGTGGCCGCGTGCTCGACGTCGTGCACCGGCGCGATGCGCAGCAGCCGCAGCAGCAGGTTCGACGACTGGTCGAACACCCGGATCAGCCACCCGAACACCTTCAGGTAGACCAGCGTGGACCGTGCCAGCGCCCGCGCCACCGGTTCCGGCCGCGCGATGGCCAGGTTCTTCGGAACGAGCTCCCCGAACAGCATCTGCACCAGCGTGGACAGCCCCAGTGCCAGCACCGTGCCCACCGCGATCCCCGTCGCGTCCGGCACGCCGACGCCGCCGAGCACGTCCCCCAACGCCCGCCCGACCAGCGGCTCGGCGACGTACCCGACCAGCAGACCGGTGACCGTGATACCGAGCTGCGCCCCCGACAGCATGAACGACGTCCGCCGCGTCACCCCGAGCGCCCGCCGGGCGGCACCGTCCCCGCCCCCCGCGAGAGCCGCCAATCTGGACCGATCCACGGCCATATAGGCGAACTCCTGCGCGACGAAGTACCCCGTCACCCCGGTGATCCCCAGGATCACCAGCACCCCGAGCACCAACGAAAGCAGGATCACCATTGCGCCCCGGCCCCCGAACCCCTGGTCATCTGCCTCCCCTGCCGAAAACGCGGCGAGCGAACACAGAGTTCCCCCAGGTCAGCCCCACACACCTCACCCACGCCGCCCCGCACACCCCCCAAAGCACCTAGGGGGCGGTGTGCCACCGTAGAAGCATGGAACCGGCCAAGCTGTCTCCCGAGGAAGTCACTCTCCTGCTCCGTGACCTCTGCGTCGAACTCGGTTTCTGCCTACCCCCGGACGATCACGATTCACTGCGCGACTCGCCGCCAAATGACGTAGACGAGTTCACGGCCGCGGTTTTCCGGGCTGAAGGCATGGAAGCCTCACAACATCCACATCTCTACGGCCAAGTGCGCCAGAAGGTAGCCAAAGCCTTCGGGACGCCGACCAACCAGGCGACGTCATCGTGATCGCCTGCCCGTAACGCGGCAGCGGCGCACGGGCGCCTGAGATAGCAGGGCAGTAAGGGATGTGCAATGGAATATCAGCTCACGTTCTTCGCCAGGGCAACCGGACAGACAACCGGCGCAGAGGCGATGGAGCATGTTCTCAACGCCGTTCTAGAGAGCGGACCCCCTTTGGTCGGGGAATACCTCGGCCCGCCTGAGCCTCGCCCGGGTGAGTGGTCAGGCCCCGAGGCCGACGCCGTACGAAGCTTCAGGCTGGCCACAGCGACCGAAGACATGAGACCGGCGGCTGACTATCTCCTGTTGGAAATCCATGTAGGAATGCAATTCATCGCCGAAGATGTGATCGCAGCAGACCCTGATGACGACCACGGCGTATGGGGCAGCGATCTAATGGCGCGAGTCACGGTGAGCGGCGAACGTCCCGACTGGCCACTGGTGGAACGTATAGGGACAACTCTGGAAAACCTGTGGTCAGCGGTCCCCTGGAACAAGACCTCGGGCTTCAAAGTTGCAGCCCCGCCCCGAGGATCGCTCCCGCACGACCAGTACACAACTCCATGACAGCCCAACCCGAAACCTGGCGCTAATCAACAAACACCCTCTATAAGTTGTCGGTCGGAGACCTGGATCACTGTGAGGTCGCTTTGGGTACTTGGGGCTATGGGCCTTTCGATAGCGATTACGCCCAAGACCTCCTGGAGGATCTGGCGAAGGCGGACGACATCGTTGATCGCCTCCGCGAGGTCATGTCGCGGGTAGCCGACGCGCCTGGGCCAGTGGATTCGATCGCAGGAGATGACGCGCTGGTGGCTGCGGCGTTGACCGCTGTCCGGTCCGGAGGCATGGTCGTGGATCCAGATACCGAAGAAGACCTGAGAGGCCTCATGTTCCTGTGCCCGGAGGATCTTCGGTCACTGGCCGCGCGGACGTTCGACAGGTTGCTCAACCCGGTCGAGAACAAGTGGTACGACCTGTGGACCCTGTCTAACGGAATCGCCCAGGTCACGGCAGAGTTCGAGCCATACAGACAGGCACTATCGGACCCATGACGAAGGCTCGCGTCCCGTTCGGCTCTCGCTGGCAGATGGCTGCATACGCAACAAACCCCGGCGACAGGCAACGTGCCCGGTCAACCGGGGTTCTCGCTGGTCGTCTGAGATGCCCCCTGCAGAATTCGAACCTGCGCCCACGGCTCCAGGGGGCGCATACCTCCTCACCCGAGGAGCGCCTCTGACCTGTATGTGGACGCTCGCTCGCCGTCGATGCCCACTCCACCGTTCCGTCCATGTTCCGGATCATGGTTCCTCGAGTGGATGTTGTCAGCTTGGGGAAGTCACTTCTCCAGATCAACAACCACCAGCACGGCCGCTGGCCTGCCCTTAACCCCGCTGGCGACCGCTCGTGCTCCTTATCGTCCGCTCCAACGGACACGCTTCTCTGTCAGGAAACCCCTGCTTGCTTGCAGCCGAGCGAGCCATGATGAGGGGCATGAGTAGGCGAGAGAAGCTCAGGTCCTACGCTTTGGCGAGACTGACAGACGGCATGGTCATCGCTGGTCTTGAGACTTCGAGTGGCCAACAGACCCATGCCGCCCTGGTCCGGTATCTGGAGATCGCCCCAGACAGCCCCGATGACCTGCAGTACGTAGGAGCAAGGACCCTGTGTTCGCGCAGTGGCGCGTACTACCCTGCTGGCGGAGGCATGGCGTACACCTACGATGAGCTGCCGGCGCTGAAGCTTTACAGAGCAGCTGAGCTGCTTCGTGAGCAGGAAGCGCTGGAGGTAGAACAGCGGAAATTGAGCCCACTCGGGAATCTCGACCCCTTCAACCGCGTGGGGCCCGTCTCTTGTTCGCCTTGCTGGAGCGCATTGCACAACATCACACGTGCCTCCGGAGCTTCCCATATGCCGTAGTCCCACGCTCCGCAACAGACGAACGGACCAGTCCGGAGGGTGCTCCCGCGCGAACGGAGCGAACCCCGAGAAAGACAGATTCGCGCGGGAGCGCCCTCCGGCTCCAAGAGGGGTCTGGGGAACCACGGGGTTCCCCAGTAACGCACGCTCAGCCGATCTTCCGGCAATCTCCCCCGACGACTCCAACGGCGCCCGACCACAGTCACGCCCTGCCCCTCGTCGCCGAACGGGCTCATAAGCTCCGGCGTCGATTCGTCAGGGCGGTGGCGCGCCCTAGCGGTGAGCGGTCGGGGCGGGGCCGGCGCGCGCGACACAGTGCGCGGTCCGGTGCGGGGCCGGCCGGTGACCGGCCCCAGGCCGCACGCTCCGGGCAGCCTGGGGCGGGGCCACGCAGAGGCCTGAGCGCCGCCGCCCCTTGACGCGTTCCGCGTATGTTCCGGGAAGCGTGACAATCAGCGGCTTCGCTGGTGCTTGGGTGCGTATGCGACAAACCCCGGCGACAGGCTGAGTGCCTGGTCTGCCGGGGTTTGTGGTGGTCGTCTGAGGTGCCCCCTGCAGGATTCGAACCTGCGCACACGGCTCCGGAGGCCGTTGCTCTATCCCCTGAGCTAAGGGGGCGCGACGCGGTATGAGGTTACCAGGGTTGGCGGGGTGACGCGCACCGGGAGGTTCGCCGTGCGTTCGGGGGGTCCGGTGGGCTAACTTCAAGGCCGTGACCGAGCCACTGGGACGCGTGCTGGTCGTCGATGATGACGAGGTGATCCGCCAGCTCATCGCCGTGAACCTGCAACTGGAGGGGTTCGAGGTGTCGACCGCGGTGGACGGCCAGGACTGCCTGGAGAAGGTCGCGGAGGTCGGGCCGGACGTGATCACGCTGGACGTGATGATGCCCCGGCTGGACGGGTGGGTCACCGCGGTGCGGCTGCGGGAGGACCCCGGGACCGCGCACATCAGGGTCGTGATGATCACGGCGCGGGCGCAGGAGCATGACGTGCGGCGGGGGCACGAGATCGGCGTCGACGCGTACGTGACGAAGCCGTTCGACCCCAACCAGCTGATCCAGACGGTGCGGAAACTCGCCGCGGTGTCCAGATAGTGGTCGGCTAGTCTCACCAGGGTGACTCCAGGGGATGCTCTCGCGCGGGCGGTGCGGGACGCCGTGGACGCGGGGGAGATCGATGTCGCGGTTCCCGAGGAGGTCGTGGTCTTCGGGCGGGGCGGCGGGGTCTTCGAGAGTCCGGTGGCGCTGAGGCTCGGTGTCGATCCGCAGGTGATCGCGCGTCGGGTCGGCGGGAGCGTCTCCGGGCCCGGGTTCGTGAGGATCGTGGTGGGGCCCGAGCTGGTGGAGGTCATCCGGCGTGATCCTCGTTACGGGGTCGCGCGGGTGCCGTCGGGCGGGTGGAGCGAATGGCCCCGGACGTTCGAGAATCCGGGGTTCTCGGTGCGTTACGCCTATGCGCGGGCCTGTTGGGTCGGGCGTTGGGCGCGGGAACTCGGGGTCGGGGCCGGGCCGTTCGAGGGTGGTGCGGAGGAGCTCGTGGGGGCGCTCGGGGACGTTCCCGGACGGGCCGCGCAGGCGGAGCGGGAAGGCGACGCCAGGCCCCTGATGTTGTGCTTGGAGAGCGTTGCCGGGGCGTACCACGAGGTGCACGAGCGTTGTCCCGCGCTGCCCGTGGGCGATGAGGAGCCCGGGGCGGTGCACGCGGGACGGGTCGGCCTGGCGGAGGCCGTGAAGGTCGTCCTCGGCAACGGGCTGAACATGATCGGTGAAACACCTAGAGAGCGGATATGAGTCGAGTACACCCTGCCGGGCCGCGGCATGCCGACGTCCTGCCGGAGGATCATCCGGCCGGGCCGGCGGAGGACCTGAACGCGCTCGAGCCCTCCGTGTGGCCGCGGAACTCCAAGCGGGAGGAGGGCGCCCTCACCGTCGGGGGAGTGGACGTCAGGGACCTGGCGAAGGAGTACGGGACGCCCCTCTACGTCTACGACGAGGAGGACGTCCGGAGCCGCGCCAGGGAGTACGCGGCGGCGTTCCACGACGGGGACGTCCACTATGCGGGCAAGGCGTTCCTGTGCACGGCCGTCGCGCGGTGGCTGAACGAGGAGGGGCTCGGCCTCGACGTGTGCAGCGGCGGTGAGCTCGCCGTGGCGCTGGCGGCGGGCTTTCCCACCGAGCGCATCACGCTGCACGGGAGCAACAAGGCGTCCTGGGAGCTGGAGAAGGCCCTGGAGGTCGGGGTCGGACGGATCGTGCTCGATTCGTTCGAGGAGATCGCCCGGGTGGGGTACCTCGCCAAGGAGATGGGCGTCCGGGCCAAGGTGATGGTGCGCGTGACCACGGGCGTCGAGGCGCACACGCACGAGTTCATCGCCACCGCCCATGACGACCAGAAGTTCGGGTTCTCCCGGAGTTCCGGGGCGGCCCTGGAGGCGGTCAGGCGGGTCCTGGCGCTGGAGCAGCTCGAACTGGTGGGGCTGCACAGCCACATCGGGTCGCAGATCTTCGAGGTGGACGGGTTCGAGGTGGCCGCGCACCGGCTGGCCGAGCTGCTGGTGGCCATCCGGGACGAGCACGGCGTCGAGCTTCCCGAGCTAGACCTCGGCGGCGGCTACGGCATCGCGTACGTGCCGGGCGAGGAGCCGCACGACCCGAAGTCGATCGCGGACGGGCTGCGCGCCATCGTCGCGCGCGAGTGCCGGGCGTACGGGCTGGCGATGCCGCGGCTGACCGTGGAGCCGGGCCGGGCGATCATCGGTCCCGGCGGCGTCACGCTGTACGAGGTCGGGACGGTCAAGGACGTCGAGGGGCTGCGCACGTACGTCTCGGTGGACGGCGGCATGTCCGACAACCTGCGCACGGCCCTGTACGGCGCCGAGTACACCGGGGTGCTGGCGAGCAGGACGTCCGAGGCCGCCCCCATGCTCAGTAGGCTTGTCGGCAAGCACTGCGAGAGCGGCGACATTGTGGTGCGGGACCTGTGGTTCCCCGAAGATCTTGCGCCGGGGGATCTGGTGGCGGTGGCGGCGACCGGTGCGTACTGTCGGTCGATGGCCAGCAACTACAACCATGTCCCGAAGCCCGCCGTGGTGGCGGTGAGGGACGGCAGGTCGCGCGTGATCGTCCGGCGGGAGAGCGCGGACGACCTGCTGCGGCTCGATGCGGAGGTCGAAGCGTGAAACGCGGACTGCGCGTGGCGCTGCTCGGTTGCGGCGTGGTCGGCACGGAGGTCGTCCGGCTGCTGAACGAGCAGGCGGACGATCTGGCCGCGCGGGTGGGGGTTCCGCTGGAGCTGGCCGGGATCGCCGTGCGCAGGCCTGACCGGGTGCGCGCGGGCGTCGACCCGGCGCTGCTGACCACGGACGCGCAGACGCTGGTGACCAGGGACGACGTCGACCTCGTCATCGAGGTGATCGGCGGCATCGAGCCGGCCAGGACGCTGATGCTGGAGGCGATGAAGGCCGGCAAGTCGGTCGTCACCGCGAACAAGGCGCTGCTGGCCGAGGACGGGGCGACGCTGTTCGCGGCGGCGCGGGAGTACGGCGCCGACCTGTACTACGAGGCGTCCGTGGCGGGCGCGATCCCGCTGCTGCGGCCGCTGAGGGAGTCCCTGGTCGGCGACCACGTGCACCGGGTGCTCGGCATCGTGAACGGCACCACGAACTACATCCTCGACCAGATGGACACGCACGGCGCCGGCTTCAACGAGGCGCTGGACGAGGCGCAGGCGCTCGGGTACGCGGAGGCCGACCCGACGGCCGACGTGGAGGGCTTCGACGCGGCGGCCAAGGCGGCGATCCTGGCGCAACTGGCCTTCCACACGCCGGTGACGGCGGCGGACGTCCACCGCGAGGGCATCACCGAGGTGAGCGCCGCCGACGTGGCGGGCGCCCAGGGGATGGACTGCGTCGTCAAGCTCCTGGCCATCTGCGAGCGGATCCCTTCGGAGGACGGCCGGAACGGCCGCGGCGTGTCGGTCCGCGTGTATCCGGCGATGATCCCGAGGTCGCATCCGCTGGCGAGCGTCCGCGAGGCGTACAACGCGGTGTTCGTCGAGGCGGAGTCGGCGGGCTCGCTGATGTTCTACGGCGCGGGCGCGGGCGGCGCTCCGACGGCGTCGGCGATCCTCGGCGACCTCGTCGCGGTGGCCCGCAACGTGGTCGGCGGCACGCCCGGCCCGGTCGAGGTCACCTACGCGAAGCTGCCGGTGCTGCCGATGGGCGAGACCGTCACCCGCTACTACATCGAGGTGGACGTGACGGACGAGGCCGGCGTGCTCGCGACGGTCGCCGAGGAGTTCGCCAGGCATGGGGTGTCGATCCAGGCCGTGCGGCAGGTGGGCTCGGGCGAGGAGGCGCAGCTCGTCGTCGTGACGCACCGGGCGCCGGACGCCGCGCTGTCGGCCACGGTGGCGGGCCTGCGGGAGCTGGAGATCGTCCGCGGCGTGACGAGCGTCATGCGCGTCGAAGGCGACGAGTGAGGCGGGGCCGGTCCCGGTAGACTTCGGGCGAACATCGCAGGTCAGCCGAGGAGACCGAGTGAACGCGAACGCCCGCGCGTGGCGCGGCATTATCGAGGAGTACCGCGACCGGCTTCCGGTGACGGACGCGACGCCCGTCGTCACCCTGCTGGAGGGCGGTACCCCCCTCGTGCCGGCCCCCCGGCTCTCCCAGATGACCCGTTGCGAGGTGTTCCTCAAGGTCGAGGGCGCCAACCCGACCGGGTCGTTCAAGGACCGCGGCATGACGATGGCGATCAGCAAGGCCGCCGAGGACGGCGCCAAGGCCGTCATCTGCGCCTCGACGGGCAACACCTCCGCGTCCGCCGCCGCGTACGCGGTGCGGGCGGGGATGACCTGCGCGGTCCTGGTGCCCAACGGCAAGATCGCGATGGGCAAGCTGGCGCAGGCGCTGGTGCACGGCGCCCGGCTGCTCCAGGTGGACGGCAACTTCGACGACTGCCTCGAACTGGCGCGCAAGCTGTCGGTCGACTACCCGGTGGCGCTGGTCAACTCGGTGAACAAGTACCGGCTGCAGGGCCAGAAGACGGCCGCGTTCGAGATCGTGGACACCCTCGGCGACGCGCCCGACGTCCACTGCCTGCCGGTCGGCAACGCCGGAAACATCTCCGCGTACTGGATGGGCTACCAGGAGTACGCCAAGGACGGCCTCGCCTCGCGCGCCCCGCGCATGCTGGGCTTCCAGGCGAGCGGCGCGGCGCCGTTCGTGAAGGGCGAGCCCGTCCTGAAGCCGCAGACGATCGCCACGGCGATCCGCATCGGCAACCCCGCCTCGTGGGACCTCGCGGTCGCCGCGCGCGACGAGTCCGGCGGCGCGATCGACTCGGTCACCGACCGGCAGATCCTCGCCGCCTACCGGCTCCTCGCGCGGGAGGAGGGGGTGTTCGTCGAGCCCGCCTCCGCGGCGAGCGTCGCCGGCCTGCTCCAGGCGAGCGAGCAGGGCGGGGTCGCGGCCGGGTCCAGGGTCGTCTGCACCGTCACGGGCAACGGCCTCAAGGACCCCGACTGGGCCATCTCCGGGGCGCCCGCGCCGACGACCATCAAGGTCGACGCGCACTCGGCCGCGTCCGAGCTCGGCCTCACCTGAGGTGGGCTGGCAGGAAGGCCCGGTGCTGGTGCGGACCCCCGCCACCAGCGCCAACCTGGGCCCAGGATTCGACTCGCTCGGCCTCGCGCTGGAGCTGTACGACGACGTCGAGGTCGAGGCGACCGGCGGCGGCCTGTCCATCGAGGTGGACGGCGAGGGCGCCGAGGTCGCCGACCGCGGCGACCGGCACCTGATCGTGCGGGTGTTGCGGCGGACCTTCGACGTCCTGGACGACCTGGCCGGAAGCGGTCCCGCGCGCCCGGACGGGCTGCGGCTGCGCTGCCGCAACCGCATCCCGCACAGTCGCGGCCTCGGCTCCTCGTCCGCCGCGATCGTCGCCGGGATCGTCGCGGCCCGGGCGCTGCACCCCGCCGGGAAGCTCCTCGACGACGCCGGGGCGCTGCGCCTCGCGACGGAGATCGAGGGCCATCCCGACAACGTGGCCCCCTGCCTCGCCGGAGGCCTGACGGTCGCCTGGACGACGCCCGGCGGCCCCCGGTCGGTGCGGCTGGAGTCGCAGGTCACGCGGGTGGTCGCGTTCGTCCCCGAGCAGCGGCTCGCGACGGAGCGGGCCCGCGGCCTGCTGCCCGAGACCGTCCCGCACGGGGACGCCGCCGCCAACGCGGGGCGCGCGGCGCTGCTCGTCGCGGCACTCACCGGCGGCCTGGACGCCGGCATCCTGCTCGACGCGACCGAGGACCGGCTCCACCAGGACTACCGCGCCCCGGCCATGCCCGAATCGGCGGCGCTCGTCGCGCGGTTGCGGGACGCGGGCGTTCCGGCCGTGATTTCCGGTGCGGGGCCCACTGTCCTGGCCTTCACAACCGCATCACGAGTTGATTCGATCGGCGCCGGAGTGGGTAAAGGGTGGCACGAACACCCGTTGGACGTCGCGACCCGCGGCGCACGCGTGATGACCCCGGAATCGGAGTTCCGGAGCTGACGGCGGTGCCGTGGGCGGGGGACGCGCGTCGCTCCGGCCGGTGCCGGTCCGGCAGGATCCGGCTAGGTAAAATGCGAAGACATCGACCTCTGGGGAATAGCAGTGTGCCCTGGTGATGTTAGGCTGATTGCCGCACCAGATGCCCCGTTCGGGGCAGCGTGCTCGTCAGCCGCGCGTCACCATTTCGGCCCTCCGGTCGTGCCGGTCCCGCGTACCAGGCTCCCCGACACCGTGACTTCCCGTTGTCAGGCATTCCAGCGAAACTTCGGACGTGGCGGTACCGGGGACACGCACGAGCGGAACGTCCCGTCCACCATCTGGCTGTGCCCAGAACACGCAGATCCCGGTTCCATCGTGATCAGCGGAGCCCGATCCGGCGCCCCCGCCGGGCCGCACCACCGGGTCGACTGGCCGAACGCCGGCCAACGCCCGCGCCCTGGGAAGGACCCTTAGTGAGCGAATCCAGCGAACTCCTTACGGACGCAACGAGCACGGAAACCGCCGCCGCTCCGGCCGGCGCGGAGACCGCCGCCCCCCGGCGCCGCCGCGGCACCGGCCTGTCGGCCATGGTGCTCCCCGAGCTCAAGGCGCTCGCGTCCAGCCTCGGCATCACCGGCACGACCGGGATGCGCAAGAGCCAGCTCATCGCCGCCATTCAGGAGAAGCAGGGCGGCCAGGGGCAGGGCTCGGCCGGGGGCGAGCAGGGAGCCGCTGCCCCGGTGACGGCCGAGCGCCCGCGCCGCGGCCGCACCGCCGCCAAGCGCGAGGTGCCCGACGAGCAGGTGACCATCGCCGACGCCGCGCCCGTGGCCGCGCCCGCGTCCGACAACGCGGCGGCGCCCGAGGCGCAGTCCGGCACGGCCGAGAAGGCCGTCCAGGGCGACAAGCAGGAGAAGGCCGAGCGGCAGGGCGGTCGGCAGCGGGGCGAGAAGCAGGACCGGGGAGCTTCCGAGGGACGCGGCGACCGCCAGGGCCGGGACCAGGGCCGCGAGCAGGGGCGCGAGCAGAACTCCGAGGACGGCGAGTCCCAGGGCGGCCGGGACGGCAACCGCGACGGCCGTGAGGGCCGCGAAGGCGGCGGCCGTCAGCGGCAGCGCGGTGGCCGGGAGCGCGGCGAGGGCCGCGACCGCGGCGACCGTGGCGAGCGCGGTGAGCGCGGCGACCGAAGCGAGCGCGGTGAGCGTGGCGAGCGTGGCGAGCGCGGTGACCGCGGTGACCGGGGTGAGCGCGGCGACCGCGGCGACCAGGGCGGCGGGCGTCAGCGCGGCCAGGGCGGCGGCGGTCAGGGCGGCGGCGGCCAGCACGACGACGACGACGGCAGCGGCCGGGGCCGTCGCGGGCGCCGGTTCCGGGAGCGCAACCGCGGCCGCGGCCGCGAGCGCTACGAGGAGCCGGTGCTCACCGAGGACGACGTCCTCATTCCCGTCGCGGGCATCCTCGACATCCTCGACAACTACGCCTTCGTCCGGACGACCGGCTACCTGCCCGGCCCGAACGACGTGTACGTCTCGCTGGCGCAGGTCCGCAAGAACGGGCTGCGCAAGGGCGACGTCATCACCGGCGCCGTCCGGCAGGCGCGCGAGGGCGAGCGGCGCGAGAAGTTCAACGCGCTGGTCCGCCTCGACACCGTCAACGGGGTGGAGCCCGACCAGGCCAAGGGCCGCGTCGACTTCAGCAAGCTGACCCCGCTGTACCCGCAGGAGCGGCTGCGCCTGGAGTCCGACGCGGGCATCCTGACGACCCGGATCATCGACCTGGTGTCGCCGATCGGCAAGGGCCAGCGCGGCCTGATCGTCTCGCCGCCGAAGGCCGGCAAGACGATGGTGCTCCAGGCGATCGCCAACGCGATCACCAAGAACAACCCGGAGTGCCACCTGATGGTCGTCCTGGTGGACGAGCGTCCGGAAGAGGTCACCGACATGCAGCGGACGGTGAAGGGCGAGGTCATCCACTCGACCTTCGACCGTCCCGCCGAGGACCACACCACGGTCGCGGAGCTGGCCATCGAACGCGCCAAGCGGCTCGTCGAGCTCGGCCACGACGTCGTGGTGCTGCTCGACTCGATCACCCGCCTGGGCCGGGCCTACAACCTGGCGGCGCCGGCGTCCGGCCGGATCCTGTCCGGCGGTGTCGACTCGACCGCGCTGTACCCGCCGAAGCGGTTCTTCGGCGCGGCGCGCAACATCGAGAACGGCGGCTCGCTGACGATCCTCGCGACCGCGCTGGTGGAGACCGGGTCCCGCATGGACGAGGTCATCTTCGAGGAGTTCAAGGGCACCGGCAACATGGAGCTGAAGCTCAACCGGTCGCTCGCGGACAAGCGGATCTTCCCGGCGGTGGACGTCGACCAGTCCTCCACCCGCAAGGAGGAGATCCTCATGGCTCCGGAGGAGCTGCGGGTCGTCTGGCAGCTGCGCCGGGTGCTGCACGCGCTCGACACGCAGCAGGCGCTGGAGCTCCTCATCGAGAAGATGAAGGAGACCAAGTCCAACGCCGAGTTCCTGCTCCAGGTGCAGAAGACGACCGTCTCCGACGACCGCTGAGTCTTCCGGCGATCGCTGAGCAGTGCCGCGCACGCCCCCGTCCGGTCCTCCGGGCGGGGGCGTCGCCGTCCGAGCCCCGCGCGAAGGGGTGGGGTTAGCCCCACCTCCGATCGGGCGGCGGACGTCATGGCGGCCCCGCGTCCCGCCCGGCACGCTTGGACACACGAGACGGAGAGGGCCGACGCAGGTCCGAGCGGCACGGAGGGACGATGTGGGCGAGTTGAGCAAGGACCCCGGCGCCGCGGGCGGCGGCGCCGTCCAGTGGGCCGCGGCGCGGTGGGCGACGGCGACGAGGGCCGGCGGGGAGTCGGCGTCCGTCATGAACCGGTCCTGGCATCCGCTCGCGATGGTGAGGTCCTCACTGACGTGGCGCTCGGCGCTGTACCTGGGCGTCAGCCTGGCCTGGGGGCTGGCCTGGTTCGTCGTCCTCGCCGTCGGGCTGACCCTGTCGGTGGCGCTGCTGATCATCTGGGTGGGCGTCCCGCTGCTGGCGCTGCTGATGGTCGCGTGGCGGTTCGGCGCGGTGGTGGAGCGGCGCTTCGTCCTGGCGGCGTTCGGCGTCCGGATCCCGGCTCCGTACCGGCGCATGCCGGCGGGCCGCAACCCGCTGACCAAGCTCAAGGGGATGGCGGGGGACCCGGGCACCTGGAAGGACCTCGTCTACTTCGCCGCGCTGTTCCCGATCACGCTGGTCGAGTTCGGCGTGTCGGCGATCGCGTGGGCCGGGACGGGCACGCTGCTGTTCCTCCCGGTGATCGTGGCGGTGTCCGGCGGGGCCGAGGTCAACTTCGGGGTCTCGTACTGGGCGGGCAACCCCGTGGAGGCGCTGCCGGTCTCGCTCCTGGGGCTGGTGCTCCTCGTCCCGGCGATGTACGTGACGCGCGTGATCGCGATGGGGCACGCGGCGTTCGCCGCGCTGATGCTGGGCCCGAGCCCGTCGCAGCGGGAGAACGCGGCGCTGCGCGAGCGGACCGAGCACCTGCGGGCCAGCCGCGCCCGCGGGGTGGACGCGGCCGAGTTCGAGCGGCGCCGCATCGAGCGCGATCTGCACGACGGGGCCCAGCAGCGGCTGCTGGCCGTGGCGATGGACATCGGCCGCGCCCGCGCCAAGCTCGACGAGGACCCCGAGGGCGCGCGGGCGCTGATCGAGCAGGCGCACGCGGGCACCCGGGAGGCGATCTCCGAGCTGCGCGACCTCGCCCGCGGGATCTACCCGGCGATCCTCACCGACCGCGGCCTGGACCCGGCGCTGTCCGGGCTGGCCGGGCGCGCCCCGGTCCCCGTCGAGGTGGAGGTCGACCTGCCCGAGCGCCCGCCCGCCGCGGTCGAGAGCATCGCCTACTTCATCGTCGCCGAGTCGCTGGCCAACATCGCCAAGTACGCCCGCGCGACCCGCGCGTCCGTCCGGGTGGCGCGCGAGGACCGCTGGGTGGTCGTCGAGGTGGTCGACAACGGGGTGGGCGGCGCGGTCGCGCGGCCGGACGGCGGCCTGGCCGGGCTGGCCGACCGGGCGGCGACGATCGACGGCATGCTGATCGTGGACAGCCCGCCCGGCGGCCCCACGATCGTCCGCGCGGATCTGCCCTGCACGTGGTGATCGCGGCGCGGGGCGGCGCGCCGGGCACGATAATGGCCGGATGCGGGTAGTGATCGCCGAGGACTCGGTGCTGTTGCGGGAAGGGCTCGTCCGGCTGCTCGCCGACGCCGGGATCGAGACGGTGGCGACGGTGGGCGACGGCCCCGGCCTCCTCGGGATCGTCGAGGAGCACGCCCCCGACCTCGCCATCGTGGACGTCCGGATGCCGCCGTCGTTCACCGACGAGGGGCTGCGCGCGGCCCTCGGCGTCCGGGAGCGCCGCCCGGGCACGCCGATCCTCGTGCTGTCGCAGTACGTGGAGGAGCGCTACGCCACGGACCTGATCGGCGGCGGCGCCCAGGGGGTCGGCTACCTGCTGAAGGAGCGGGTGTCGGACGTCGAGGAGTTCATCGACGCGGTGCGCCGCATCGCCGCGGGCGGGACGGTCATCGACCCCGAGGTGATCGGCCAGCTGCTCGGCCGGCGCCGCACCGGCGACCCGCTGGAGGCGCTGACCCCGCGCGAGCGCGAGGTGCTCGGGCTGATGGCGCAGGGGCGCTCGAACGGCGCCATCGCCGCGGACCTCGTCGTCACCGAGGGCGCCGTGGAGAAGCACATCTCCAACATCTTCATGAAGCTGGGCCTGCAGCCCGCCCAGGGCGGCCACCGGCGCGTCATGGCCGTCCTTGCCTACCTGGGGCTGCACTAGGCGGGGGCGGCGGGCCCCGCGCCTCCCGCCCCGGATCGGGAATGCCCGGTGACCTCGCGACGTTCGGGTATCTGGCACACTTGGTGTGCAACCGCTGCGGTACCGGTTCACGCCTCCCACATCTCCCATGGCTTCGCCATGCGGATCGGGGGCGCCCGGCGACCGCCTGAGGCGAGGAGAACCGATGAAGCCCGACATCCACCCGAACTACGTCGTCACGACCGTGACGTGTACGTGCGGCAACACCTTCGAGACCCGCAGCACCGCCGAGAACGGCGTGATCCACGCGGACGTGTGCTCGAACTGCCACCCGTTCTACACGGGCAAGCAGAAGATCCTCGACACCGGTGGCCGGGTCGCGCGCTTCGAGCAGCGCTTCGGCAAGAAGAAGGCCGACAAGTAGGGCGAGCCGCACGGCGGACATCAGGGGCGGCCCGGGGACCCACGGTCCCCGGGCCGTCCGAAACCGGTGCGGGGGCGGCCGTCCCCGCACCGCAACGGGCCAGGACACAGCGTGAATCTCGACGATCTGATCAGCGAATACGCGGGCATCGAGGAACGGCTCGCCGACCCGTCCGTCCATGCCGACCAGAGCCTGGCGCGCAAGCTCGGCAAGCGTTACGCGGAGCTGCGCCCGATCGTCGAGACGCACCGCGAGCTGTCCGCGACCGAGGACGACCTCGCCACGGCCCGCGAGCTCGGCGGCGAGGACGCCGCGTTCGCCGCCGAGGCCGACGACCTCGCGAAGCGCCGCACGGAGCTGGAGGAGCGGCTGCGGCGGCTGCTCGTCCCCCGCGACCCGAGCGACGGCAAGGACGTCATCCTGGAGGTCAAGGCGGGCGAGGGCGGCGAGGAGTCGGCGCTGTTCGCCGGCGACCTGCTGCGCATGTACCTCCGCTACGCCGAGCGCGTCGGCTGGAAGACCGAGATCCTCGACTCCCACCCCTCCGACCTCGGCGGGTACAAGGACGTCACGGTCGCGGTGAAGGCCAAGGGCGCCCAGGAGGAGGGGGTCTGGACGCGGCTGAAGTTCGAGGGCGGCGTCCACCGGGTGCAGCGGGTGCCCGCGACCGAGTCGCAGGGACGCATCCACACCAGCGCCGTCGGCGTCCTGGTGACGCCCGAGGCCGAGGACGTCGACGTCCAGGTCGACCCGAACGACCTGCGCATCGACGTGTACCGCTCGTCCGGGCCGGGCGGGCAGAGCGTCAACACGACCGACTCCGCGGTCCGCATCACGCACCTGCCGACCGGCGTCGTCGTCTCCTGCCAGAACGAGAAGAGCCAGCTGCAGAACAAGGAGCAGGCGCTGCGCATCCTGCGCTCCCGGCTGCTGGCGATGGCGCAGGAGGAGGCCGACGCGGCCGCCTCCGCCGAGCGCAAGAGCCAGGTCCGCACCGTGGACCGGTCCGAGCGGGTGCGCACGTACAACTACCCGGAGAACCGGATCTCCGACCACCGGGTCGGCTACAAGGCCTACAACCTCGACCAGGTGCTGGACGGCGACCTCCACAACGTCACGCAGGCGCTGGTCGACGCCGAGATGGAACGCCGCCTGGCCGAAGCCCAGAAGTCATGAGCGCAGCGAACCGGGGGGCGCGGGGGGTCGTCCCCCCTCGGAAGGCACGCATGAGCGCGGCGAACCGGGGGGCGCGGGGGGTCGTCCCCCCTCGGAAGGCACGCATGAGCGCGGCGAACCGGGGGGCGTGGGGGGTCGTCCCCCCTCGGAAGGCAGGATCATGAACCTGCTGCTCGACGAGATCGCCAGGGCGACCGCGCGGCTCGCCGACGCGGGCGCCGCCTCGCCCCGCGCCGACGCCGAGGAGCTCGCGGCGGCCGTGCACCGGGTGCGGCGCTCGGAGCTGCACGGCGTCCCCGACAGCGCGTTCGACGCCCGGTTCTGGGAGTTCGTCGCGCGGCGCGAGGCGGGGGAGCCGCTGCAGCACATCACCGGCCGCGCGTTCTTCCGGTACCTGGAGCTGAAGGTCGGGCCCGGCGTGTTCGTGCCGCGCCCGGAGACCGAGGTGATGGTCGGCTGGGCGCTGGAGACGCTGCGCGACATGGACGTGCGCGACCCCCTCGTCGTCGACCTCGGCACCGGCTCCGCCGCGATCGCGCTGTCCATCGCGCTGGAGGCGCCCCGCGCCCGCGTACACGCCGTCGAGAAGGACCCGACCGCCTTCGTCCACGCGACCCGCAACGTGGAGGAGCTGGACGAGCGGGGCCGCGTCCGCCTGCACCTGGACGACTTCGGGACCGCCCTCACCGAGCTGGACGGCACCGTCGACCTCGTCGTCAGCAACCCCCCGTACATTCCGATGAGCGAGTGGGAGTACGTCCCGCGCGACGTCCGCGACCACGATCCCGCCGACGCGCTGTGGGGCGGCGGCGACGACGGCCTGGACGCGATCCGCGTGGTGGAGCGCACCGCCCGGCGCCTCCTGCGCCCCGGCGGCTACGCGGCGGTCGAGCACAGCGATCTGCAGGGCAACGGCGTGTACTGGGTCTTCGCGGAGGAGCACGGCTGGCGCGACGTGCGCAACCGGCGCGACCTGGCGAACCGGGACCGCTTCGTCACCGCGCGCCTGGCCGCCGACTAGCCCCGCTATCCTGGTCGGTGCCATACCCGCGAGCGCTGTGCAGATGGGAAGACGGGCGACCGTGAGCCGACGTTACGACTGCTCTGAGCCGATGGAGCGCAGCCGGGGGATCGCCGAGGCCTTCTCGGCCGTCCGGCGCGGCGAGCTGATCGTCCTGCCGACCGACACCGTGTACGGGGTCGGCGTGGACGCGTTCATGCCGCCCGCCGTGACCGCCCTCCTGGACGCCAAGGGCCGGGGCCGCGAGATGCCGCCGCCGGTGCTGGTCGGCTCCGTCCGCGCCGCCACGGCGCTCGTGGACGACCTCGGCACCTACGGGCAGGACCTCATCGACGAGTTCTGGCCGGGGGCGCTGACCCTGGTCTGCCGCGCCAATCCCAACCTCATGTGGGACCTCGGCGAGACGAAGGGCACCGTCGCGATCCGGATGCCGATGCACGAGCTCGCCGTCGAACTGCTCAAGGAGACCGGGCCTCTCGCCGTCAGCAGCGCGAACCTGTCCGGCCGTCCGGCGGCCCGCACGGCCGACGAGGCCGAGAAGATGCTGGGCGACTCGGTCGCGGTCTACCTGGACGGCGGCACCTCCGGCCACGCCGACCCCTCCACGATCATCGACCTGACGGGGCCGGTGCCCCGGCTCCTGCGCGCCGGCGCCATCTCCGAGGACAAACTCCGCGCCGTGGTCGGCGTCCTGCTCACCGAAGAGGACGAGCCCGAGAAGCCCGCAGAGGCCCCCTCCATCACCGAGGCGGCCAAGCCTTCCCTCACCAAGGAAGAGCCTCCGCAGACTCCCCGAGAGCCTTCTGAGCCCCTCCAGGAAGCCCCTGCCCCGAACCCCAAGCCGTCGCTCCGCAAGGACGAGGACGACCCCGGCGCCGCCTAGGCCGTGTTTTGTGGATCGTGGTTGAGCCAGAGGATGAGGCTGGCGATGGTGACGACGGCGCGGTAGTGGGCGGCGAGCTTGTCGTAGCGGGTGGCCAGGCCGCGGAAGCGTTTGAGCTGGTTGAAGCAGCGTTCGACGACGTTGCGGCGGCGGTAGCGGTCCGGGTCGAAGCCGCAGCGGCGGTGCCCGCGCCGGGCGCGGGCGGCGAGCTGGTCGCTGCGTTCGGGAATGGTGTGCGGGATGCGCCGCTGCCGCAGATAGTCGCGGATGACGCCGGTGGAGTAGCCCTTGTCGGCGATCAGGTGCCCGGGCCGGGTGCGCGGACGGCCCGGCCCGGTCCGGCTGATCGCGATCGCTTCGACGACCTCGATCAGCCGGGTGCAGTCGTTGACGTTGCCGGCGGTCACGGTGAACGCCAGCGGCAGGCCGCGCCCGTCGCAGGCCAGGTGGATCTTGGTGGTCAGTCCGCCGCGGGACCGCCCGAGCGCCTGCCCGTCGGCTGGTGATGCCGGGTTCGTCCCCGACCGTTCCCCTTTTTGCGGGCGCCGGCGGCGTGCTGGTGGGCGCGCACGATGGTGGAGTCCACGCACACCGCCGACCAGTCCACCACCCCGATCGCGTCATCGTGGACCTGGACGTGCGCCAGCAGCCGCTCCCAGGTCCCATCCCTACTCCAGCGGCGGAACCGCTGGTAGAGCGTCTGCCAGGGCCCGTAGCGTTCGGGCACGTCCCGCCAGTCCGCGCCGGTCCGGATCTTCCACAGGATCCCGTTGATCACCTGCCGGTGGTCACGCCACCGCCCACCCGGGCCCGAAGCGACTGGCAGCAACGGCTCAATCCCCGCCCAGGCCGCATCGGTCAACTCATGTCGCCGCACCATGGCCATCATCAAGCCACAAACCAAAGATCCAGATCCGCAAAACAGGCCCTAGCGCCAGAGCCGTCCGGGGCTTCCGGCGACGGCCCGGTCAGGGGTCCCTGCGGCGACCGGCGACCATGCCGAGGGCCAGCAGCGCCGGCCCGGCGACGATCGCGTACGCCACCTGCCCGGCCGCGCCGTAGGGGACGCGCGACCCCGCGTCCGGGTCCACGAGTCCGCCGACCGCGGTGAAGGGCATCCACCCGGCCAGGGCGCCTCCCACGCGCGGCAGCATCCCGGCGGCGCTCTCTCCCACCAGCGACCACAGGAGCAGGACGCCGACGGCGGCGGCTCCGTTGCGGACGAGAGCGCCCACGGCGACTCCGGCCACGGCCGTGAAGGCCCAGAGGACGCCCGTCCCCAGGACCTGGCGCCATTCCGCCGCCGTGTCGAGGCTCGGACCGGGCCCCACCGCGCAGAGGGCCGCCACCAGCAGGCTCGCGAAGGCCAGGAAGACGGCCGCGGTCGCGCCGGCCGCCGCCAGCAGGAGGGCCTTCGCCGCGGTCAGGGGCCAGCGTCGCGGCACCGCCTGGCAGGCGAGGCGGATCGTGCCGTGCCTGTACTCGCCGGTGACGGACAGGGCCGCGAGGACGAGAAGGATCATCTCGCCGAACGACAGCCCGGCGAGGACGTCCACGACGGTGACGGCGCCTCCCTCCTCCGGGACGCGGGCCGCGAGGACCGCCGAGGCGAGCGCCAGGGCCGCGGCCGTGCCGAGGCACCACCACGTGGACCGGCTTCGGGACAACCGGACCGTCTCGGCGGCGAGCGCCCGGCGCAGCGCCGTCATCGCCGCCCTCCCGCGCAGTCGACCGGGGAGGACGCCTGGTACTCGACGGCGTCGCGGGTCATCTCCATGAAAGCGTCCTCCAGGGAGCCGTGGTCGGTGCGCAGTTCGTGCAGTTCGAGGCCGTGCGCCGCGGCGATCCCGCCCACCCGGGCGGCGGTGCCGCCGTGCACCCGGAGAGCGCCGTCGGGTCCGTGGCGGACGTCGAGGCCCGCCCGGCCGAGCAGGGCCGCGAGCCGCCGCGCCTCCGGGGTCCGGACGATCACGGCGGCGCCGGCCGCCTGCTCGACGAACGCCCGCATGGGGGCCTGCGTGATGAGCCGGCCGGCGCCGATCACGACGACGTCGTCGGCGGTCAGGGCCATTTCGGCGAGCAGGTGGCTGGAGACCAGGACGGCGCAGCCCTCGCCGGCGGCCCGCCGGAGCAGGTGCCGCATCCAGCGGATGCCCTCGGGGTCGAGGCCGTTCATCGGCTCGTCCAGCAGAAGCGCCCTGGGCCTTCCCAGGAGTGCCGCGGCGATGCCCAGGCGCTGGCGCATGCCGAGTGAGAAGCCGCCGACCCGTCTGCCCGCCACGCCGGCCAGCCCGACCGTCTCCAGGAGTTCGTCGACGCGGCCGGGCTCCGCCCCCGTCAGGCACGCCGTCCAGCGCAGATGGCTCCGGGCCGTGAGATGCGGGCGCACCCAGCCGGCGTCGAGGAGCGCGCCGACCGTTCCGGAGGGGTCCGGCAGGTCGTGGTAGCGCCGCCCGTCGATCAGCACCCGGCCCGACGCGGGCCTGGCGAGCCCGACGATCATGCGCATCGTCGTGGACTTGCCCGCGCCGTTCGGGCCGAGGAAGCCGGTCACCACCCCCGGGCGCACCGTGAAGGACAGGTGGTCGACCACCGTGCGGCGTCCGTAGCGCTTGGTCAGTTCTTCGACTCTGATCACTGTCGTGCCCTCCTCCGGGTCACCTGAGGGCGGTCGCCAGCCCGAGGGCCACCGAGGCCAGAGTGATCAGGGCCCACGACCACGACCCCGCGCCGGACCTTGTGGAGCGGACCAGCAGGACGAGCGCCGCCGGAGCGGCCACGCAGAGCAGCGCGTCGGCCGTGTACGTCGCCGGATCGCCGTCGAGCAGGGTCCGGACGAGCGACGACGCCGCCGCGGGAATGAAGGTCAACACCCATGCGGCTTCCGGCACGGGCTCGCGCGTCTTGGTCACGATGATGTCCCCAGAGATCGGTTCGGGTGATGCCGCCGCCCCGCCGGCACGGGGCCGGCTCCCGTGGAGGAGCCGGCCCCGTGCGCCCTTCGGGGCCCCGGTGCTCCTAGTAGCCGCGGAGCAGCTTGTAGAGGTCCCAGGCGTTGGTGCTCCAGCCGGCCGCCTTCAGGGCCCACCGCAGGGGCCGCGGCAGCTTGCTGTACCACTTCTTGAAGGCCTTCCAGCCCTTCTTCGCCGCCTTGATCGCCGACTTGAGCTTGCCCGCCTTCTTGAGGATCTTCAGGAGGGTGCTGAGGCCGCCCTTTCGCGCGAGGTCCTGCTGGAGCTGCTGGATCTCGCGACCGGAGAAGCCGATCTGCCGGAGCGCGGCGGTGTCGGCGGCGCTGAACCGGGACGGGGCGGGCTGCTGGACCGCCGTGACGGGCGCGGCCGTGCGGCCGGCCTCCGCCGTGGCGCCGAAGGCGGGGCCCGCCACCCCGAGGCCCAGTACCGCGGCCAGGGAGACGCCCGCCGCCTTCGCGGCGAACCGCTGCTTGTTCATGGGAGGTTTCCTCCAGATCGATCCGGCGGAACGGGTGTCCGCCGCGAGCCGCCCTGGCCCGCGGGATCAGATCAACAAGAGGGGGTCTCCGCGGCGTCTTCCCGGCTTCTCGTGCACGTCTCCCCGGCGTCTCCACCAGGTCTTCGACTTGTCCTCCTCCGAGGTGGGGGACCCGGCCTGGAAGTTCTCGCCTCTTCCTCGCGCGGGCGGGCGCTCAGGGGACGTCGCCCCTGGCGTAGGCGACGGCCCCGACGAACAGCGTCGCGACCGCGATCGTCGTCATGGTCTCGTAGGCGCGCCGCCTGACGGCCTTGACGAAGACGACGACGGTGGCGAGCGCCGCGGACGCCGCCAGCCCGATGGCCAGGACGTCCCACGGTCCGCCCTCGCCGCCGGCGCGGACGCCCTTCGCCGCCAGGATGAGCAGTGCCGGAAGTATCCATGCCGCATCGAGTCCCTCGTCCGGGTCGAGTCCCTCGTCCGGCGCGGGGACGGCCGCCTTCTCTCCGGTGGTGGCCTCGCCGTCCGGCCGGTCGTGTTCGCAGGTCATGGATCAAGGAAAGCGCGCCGCGTGCCGCCCGCGCGTCCTGCGGCGGGACGGACCGCGGTCGGCCGGGCGGTCGGCCGCCGCCTCAACCCCCGGGTGGAGGGGCGGCCCCCGGACGGACGAGGCCGGCGTCGTAGGCGAAGATCGTGGCCTGCACCCGGTCCCGCAGCCGCAGCTTGCCGAGGATCGCGTTGACGTGGGTCTTCACGGTCGCGGTGCCGATTCCCAGCGCGGCGCTGATCTCGGTGTTGCTGAGGCCGCTCGCCATCCGCACGAGGACGTCGCGTTCCCGGGGGGTGAGCGCCTTCAGACGGCCGTCGGGGACCGACGGCGGGCTGATGGCGCCGGTGACGAAGGCGTCGATGAGGCGGCGGGTCACGGCCGGGGCGAGCAGGGCCTCGCCGCCGGCGACCGTGCGGATGGCGTCCACGAGCTCCTGAGGGTCGCAGTCCTTGAGGAGGAAGCCCGAGGCCCCGGCGCGCAGCGCGCCGAAGACGTACTCGTCGCGGTGGAACGTCGTCAGCACCAGCACCCGTGCGAGCGACCCGGTGGCGGCCAGTTCCCGGGAGGCGGCCAGGCCGTCGACGCCGGGCAT
The DNA here is from genome assembly GCF_040492065.1 of Actinomadura sp. NPDC000929. Classification (NCBI taxonomy): domain Bacteria; kingdom Bacillati; phylum Actinomycetota; class Actinomycetes; order Streptosporangiales; family Thermomonosporaceae; genus Actinomadura; species Actinomadura sp. NPDC000929. The sequence continues at coordinate 66,781 of NZ_JBEUPA010000010.1, forward strand.
CCGGATGTCCATCAGCACCACGTCGGGGCGGCACCGGGGGACGGCGCGCAGCGCCTCGGCGCCGTCCCCGGCCTGCCCCACGACCTCCAGGTCCGGCTCGCCGTTGATGATCGCGGTGAAGCCCGCGCGGACGACGGCCTGGTCGTCCACCACCAGCACCCGGATGCTCATGTCCTCTCCCATGCGTCCAGTAGCGCGCGCATCTCCGTGAGGGCGGCCCGCGCGAGCTCCGCCGCGCGGGCGACGGCCTCGTGCGCGTCGCCGTCCGTACCGCCCAGGCCCGCCTCGGCGACCGTCACCAGCCTGACGGTGTGGTGCAGGACGGTCCCGTTCAGTCCCGCGGCGACGCGGTCGCGTTCGGCCTGCACGGCGTCCCCCGCCCGTGCGGAGACGGCGTCGAGCGCGGACTCCCCCCACCGGCGGCTCCTGGACGCGGTGGTGACGCCCAGCGTCCAGGCCGCGAGCGTGAGGGGCGCCGTGCACACGACGGCGGTCACCAGCCCGAACGCGAACGCGACAGGTGTCGGGCCGTCCGCCGCCACCTCATGGTCGGCGACCAGCAGGAAGCCCAGGCCGAGCCCCCAGGGGAGGGGAGCGGCGAGCGCCGCGGGCCAGGTGCGCGCCCCGTCCGGCCTGTAGCAGGCGAGCGAGTAGACGGCGACCAGTTCCGCGGCGCTTCCCAGGACCAGGAGGCCGAGCAGGTCCCGTGACCACAGTCCCCAGGCGACGGCCAGGGCGGCGTCCGCCGAGACGATCAGCGCGAGCACGGCGCGGGGCGCGTGCCGCCTCCACCACAGCGGGACGGCTCTGAGCGTGAGCGCGACGCCGAGCAGGAGGAGCTCCGCCCCGGGCCGCCCCGTGACCAGCGGGTCCGGCGGCACGAAGCCCAGGAGCGGCAGGAACGCGCAGAAGGCGACCGCCACGCCGTCGAGGATCTCCGGCCATCCCCGCCGGTGGCGCGGACCCGACGGGAGGTGCGCGGCGACCGACCAGCCGCCCGCCGCCGTGGGGCCGGCCGTGAGGACGCCGCCGAGCCCGGCCGCCCGCTCCCGCATGCCCTGGATGCCTCTGCCCCCTCCCAGCGCGGGGACGGCCGCGCGGGTTGCAGCGGCGTCGTTCTCGATCGTCAGTCTCACCGCGCGCGGCGCGTAACGGACGGAGACCCGCACCTCGGCGCCCGCCGAATAGCGCATGGCGTTGGTGAGCGACTCCTGGACTATCCGGTAGGCGGTCGTCGTCAGCTCGGCGGGGAGCCTGCGAGCCCGCCCCTCCACCCGCAGGGACACCGGGATGCCCAGCCGGTTCAGGCCCTGGCACAGGGGAGGCAGCAGTTCTTTCAGGCCGCCGTGGCCCGCCCGGGGGGCCACGACGTCCACCAGCCCGCTCAACGACCTCAGCACCTCGCGGCCGGTCTCGGCCGCGACGGCGAGGGCCTGGGCCACCAGCTCGGAGTCGGCGCGGCGGGCCGCCGCCCCCGTGTGGACGGCGACGGCGCTCAGATGGTGGCCGGCGATGTCATGGACTTCCCTGGCCAGGCGCTCGCGCTCCGCCTCGGCCGCCGCGCGGCTCTCGCTCTCGATGTCGGCCAGCCGCGCCCGCAGGCCGCTCCGCGCCACCTCGCGCTGCCGGCGGAGCTGGCCGAACGCGGCGATGCCCAGGTAGAGGACGCCGTCCAGGAACTCGTTGGAGAAGAGATCGCCCGGTCCTCGCGCGTACGGGAGGTAGACCGCGAAGGCGACGGTGTAGGCGGCCAGGCATCCGAGGACCGCGTCCCGGCGTTCCCTGTGCACCGCCACCGAGTACAGGGCGACGCCGTCGGCGAGCCCGCTGACGGCGGTGTCCGCCGTGCCCGCGGCGACGATCGCCGATGCGCTCAGCGAGATCGCGGCGGCGAGCACCGGCACGGGCGCCACGCGCCGCCACACCAGCGCCGCGGCCGCCAGGACGATCGAGCCCGCGACCAGAGGCCAGCGGGCGCCGCCGAGCGGCTCCCCGCCGCCCTCGGCCAGGAACCAGGTGCCGGAGAGCTGGACGCCCGCGACGGCGAGCGGGACGCCCACGTCGGCGGGGCGGGGCCACCGCCCGAGGCTCTCGTCCGTGCGCACACGCCGACCCTAAGGCGCGGGTCCGCCGGACGTCTCCGGCCCTGGGCGCGGCACGGCCGGGCGCTCCCGCGCCCGGGGGACGGACGGCCGGTGCACCGGACGCATGACCAGGGCTTCTGACATCCCTGTGCGGAATCTGTAGAAATTTTCGGCGGAGGAAGCAGCGAGCGGCGGGGCGCGTGCATCAACCGTGCATGCATGGTGATCAAAGTGCCGTCCCCGCGGAGGACGCCGGGCTCGGGCTCCTCTCCTTCTTCCGGTGCCGGGTGGACGGGCGGGACGTCCGGCTCGCCCCGGCGCCCCGCCGTCTGATCGTCACGGTGGCGCTGGAGCCGGGCGGGCTGGGCAGGGAGTCGCTGCAGGGGCGGCTGTGGCCGGACGCGGGCGCCGCCGAGGCGGCGAAGCGGCTGCGGCAGTCGCTGTGGCGCGTCCGGCGGGACACCGGGGCGCGGCTGCTCGCCGTGACCCCGTCCCATGTCGCGCTCGCGGACCACGTCGACGTCGACCTGCGCCGGGGCGAGCGGTTAGCGCGGCTGGTGGCCGGGGGATCGGTCACGGCCGCGGAGCCGGACGAGGTGCGGCTGCTCGGCGGCGAGCTGCTGCCCTGCTGGCCGGAAGAGGACGTGTGGGCCGCGCGGGACCGGTGGAACCTGCTGCGGCTGCTCGCGCTGGAGCGGCTCGCCGAGCACGCGCTGGCGGCCGGCGACGCGACCGGTGCGATCGACCTGGCGGAGGCGGCCGCGCGCGTGGACGGGCTGGCCGAGGCGTCCCACCGGATCAGGGCCGCCGCACACCTGGTGCGGGAGGACCAGGTGAGCGCGTGGCGGGTGTTCACCCGCTACCGGCGGCTGCTGGACGAGGAGATGGGACTCCAGCCCAGCGCCGCGTTCCGGAGGCTCCTGGAGCGGCACGGCCGGACGCTCGTGTCATGACCGGCGGCGGCGCTGGCCTCAACCGGCCGTCCGGCGGGCGGGCCGTGCGCGGGCGTCCCGCGGGCGCCCGCGGTTAAGATCGCGCCCCGTGGTCATCCCCCGCACCGGCGATCTCGTCGCGCTGTACGAGGAGCACCAGCTCCGCCTCGTGCGGATGGCGGTCCTGCTGGTCGGGGACGAGGCCACCGCCGAGGACGTGGTGCAGGACGTCTTCCTGCGCATGCAGGACAGGTCCCCCCGGCTGGACGGCGAGGGCAAGCTGCTGGCCTACGTCCGCGCTGCGGTGCTGAACGGCTGCCGCATGGTCCTGCGCCGCCGCAGGATGATGCGGCGGCACACCGAGCCCCATGAGCCGCCGGTCTGGTCGGCCGAGTCGGCGGCGATGCTCGGCGAGGACCGCCGGGCGGTCATGCGGGCCCTCCAGAGGCTGCCGCGCCGCCAGCGCGAGGCCGTGGTGCTGCGCTACTACCTCGATCTGAGCGACGACGAGGTCTCCGCGGCCATGGGCATCCGGCCCGCCACGGTGCGGTCCACGATGGCCAGGGCGCTCGCCGCGCTGGCCCGCGAACTGGGGGAGGAGGTGCGATGAGCGGGCTTGAGGACCGCCTGCGGGACGCCCTGCACGCTTCGGCCGGCAGGGTGGACGCGGACAAGCCGCGTCCCTTCCCCGAGCGCAGGCCGCGGCGGGGCGCCCCGGTGCGGCGGTGGGCCGTTCCGGTCTGCGCGGTGCTGGCCGTCCTCGCCCTGGCCGCGGGGATCGTCGGCGTCCGCAAGATGATGGAGCCCGACCGGCGCCTCCAGAAGGTCCCCACGATGCCCCGCTTCTACTTCGCCAGCTACCTGGCCGGAGGCGGGGAGCTCTCCCGCGTCGAGGTACGCGAATCCCGCACCGGCCGCCTCCTGGACACGAGATCCGCCCCCGCGGGAACGAATTTCCTGAGCATCGCCGCCACCGGCGACGGGCGGACGCTCTTCGTTCTGAAACGAGCGAGAACGAGGTGCGTGACGAGGGTCGAGAAGTTCTCGATCAACGGGTCGGGAAAGATCGTCCGGAGTACGGAGGTGGGCGGTTCGGCCGTTTCCGGGGAGCCTGCGGGGCAGGGATCCCTCGCGGTCACCCCCGACGGCCGCCGGCTGGCCTACGGCCTGGTCGACTGCGGCGACCCGCCGATCACGCGGATCGCCTCGAACGCCAGAATCGCGATAGTGAATTCGGCGACCGGAGACCGGCATGAATGGCGGGAATCGCGGGTGGCGCTGGCCGACCGGCTTTCCTGGGACGGATCCGGGGACCGGCTGTTCTTCGTGCGCTCCTGGTACAGGGGGCCGGAAAAGACCATGCAGGAAATCCGTTTCCTGCCGCTGGGAGGGGACGGCGCCCCGCCGTCCACGGCCCGCCCCGTCCGCGCCGTGACCTCGCCGCGGATATTCGAGGGAGTCGCGGCCGCTCCGGACGGTCGGCGCGTCTTCGTGATCGAGGGCGCGGCGGGGTCGGTTTCCGCCGGCGGGGGCGACGCCCCGGAGGTGACTGCCGACGCCGGGTTCGAGGTTCTGGAGGTGTCGGCGGGCGACGGCCGCGTCCTGCGGTCGACCCGGCGCCGGAGCGCTTCGTTCGCGGGCGACCCCGCCATGAAGGGCGACGCCACCGGAAGGTTCCTGGTGACCGGCTACGGGCTGGTCGATCTCGGAAAGCCGGACGGGATCTCGCGGATCAAGGTGGGCGGGGACTTCTACGACCTGGACTGGTGAGCCGGGCCGACGGGGGCCGGGAAAGCGCGAAGGCCCCGCCGGGCCGGGCGGGGCCTGTGTCGTCAGGCGGAAGGGGGGAGGGGATCAGAAGATCTTCTTGCCCTTGCCGTAGTAGTACTTGCCGGTCTTCTTGTTCCGGCCGCACTCCTGCACCCACATGTGGCTGCCGTAGGACGACTTCACGCTGATCTTGACGGTGGCCTTGCCGTCGAAGTTGTACTTGGTGCCGTCGGGCGCCACGCCGATGATCTTGAAGCGCGACCAGTACACCTTGGAGCCCTCGGTGAACTTGAAGCGGACGCAGGAGGTCCAGCCGTTCTTCTTGTCGTCGGCGAGGTAGCCCGTGACGGCGGTGCTGCCGCCGCTGCGGGTGTAGGAGCCCCATGCGGCCACGTGGCTGTAGGAGTTGTAGGGCTTCCAGCTGCCGGTGGCGGCTTCGGCGGGGGCTCCGACGGCGGCCATGCCGGCCATCAGCGTGCCGGCGGTCAGGGCGACTGCAGCGATTCGCCGCATAGGTCCCTCCGTGTTCGGATTGGGGGGGTTAGCGAGCGATAACCTAGCAGCCCCTTACCAGCGGTTTTCTGTAGGGATGTCCATCTGACCGGGGCAGGACGGATCCGGCCGTCCGGCGAACCGATCCGGCGCCGGAGGCGTCCAAGACGCCCCCGAGCGTCCGCGCGAGGGGCAAAGGGCTTACCGGTCGGCCGCATCGACCGCGTTACGCCGCCACGATCATGGCAACGGTGGAAACATGCCCGACGTGCGTGGCCGTGTCCGGCGCTCCGCGACCATCGCGGGGGTGCTGCTGCTGTTCCTCGTGCTCGGCCTGCCCGCCTGCGCCGGCCGGCCGGCCGGCGCCGAGCCCGCGCCCGGGTCCTCGGGCGTCGCGCCGCCCCCCGAGCCGGCCTACCGCGGCGAGAGCATCCCGGCCTACGACGTCGTCATCACCATCGGCACCGACGGCGTGCTGTACGTCCGGGAGACGATCACCTACGACTTCGACCAGGCGGGGGAGCACGGGATCGTCCGGCACGTGCCGTTCCGCCGCGGCGACCGCCTCTACGAGGTCCGCAACGTCAGCAGCAGCTCCTCCACCGGCGCCCCGGCCCGCGTCCGCACGACCCGGTTCCTGCGCGACGTGCGGATCAGCGTCGGCGACCGGCACCGCGAGGTCCGCGGCCGCCAGGCCTACGTGATCGAGTACGAGGTGCGCCGCGCGTTCACCCCCCGCGCCGACCACGACGACCTGCTGTGGGACGCCATCGGGACGAGCTGGGACGTCCCCATCGGGAACGCGGCGGTCCGGGTGCAGGCGCCGGTGCCGCTGCGGCACGCGACCTGCCGGGCGGGCGCGCCCGGGGCGACGACCCGGTGCCTGCGCGACCGCGACGGCCCGTACGCGATCGACTTCGTCCAGAACGCGCTCGCCCCGCACGAGGGGATGCGGATCCGGGTCCGGCTGCCCAAGCGCGCGATCGCCGTCCCGCCGCCCCGGTACGTCCCGCCGCGATGGACGGGCCACTGGACGGGCACCGCCGTGCTGGCCCTCGCGCTCGCCGCCGTGCCCCTGCTCGCGCGCCGTCCGGCGCCGCGGCGGGGGACCGGCGCCGGCCTGGCGGCCGCCGGGGCGCTGCTCGTCGTCGCCGACGCGGGGGACGACGTCGCGGCGAGCGGCCCGTGGGCGTTCTCGCTGGGCGACCGGTGCCTCGCCGGCCTCGCGCTCGTGATCGTCGGAGTCGGGATCATGTGCGTTCAGCGGACCGGTAGTGCCCGATTTGCGGCGGAAGACCGTCCGGGAGGACTACAGTTGGTCGGTCGCGACGTGAACTGATCGTTCCGGCGGGTCGTCTACCTAGGTGAACTCAGCCCCGGACGGGGCACGTAGGCATCGTTGATCGGCGAAGGGAGGCGCAGGGGAGTGCGGGAGTACCTGCTCACGATCCTGGTCGCCGCTCTCGTCGCCTACCTGCTGACCCCGTCGGTGCGCAGGTTCGCCGTGTGGTTCGGGGCGCAGGCCGTCCCGCGCGACCGCGACGTGCACGTGATCCCGACGCCCCGGCTGGGCGGCCTCGCGATGTTCGGCGGGATGGTGGCGGCGCTGGTGGTCTCCACCGGCCTGCCCGAGATGCGCAAGGTCCTCGGCGACGGCGGGATCAGCGTCAGCAAGGCGCTCCTGCTGTCGGGCGGGCTGATCGTGCTGATCGGCATCGCCGACGACCGCTGGGAGGTGGACGCGCTCACCAAGTTCGCCGGGCAGGTCGCGGCCGCCGGGATCTTCATCATGCAGGGCATCCAGGTCTACGTGATCCCGCTGCCCACCGGCGACTCGCTGTCCCTGCCGCCCGCCTACGGGGTCCCGCTCACCGTCCTGCTCGTCGTCGCCACGATCAACGCGGTCAACTTCATCGACGGGCTGGACGGCCTCGCCGCCGGCGTCGTCGGGATCGCCGCGCTGGCGCTGTTCTCCTACGCCTACCTGCTGTCGAAGGCGCACGGCCTCACCACGCTGTCCGCCGCGACCCTCACCGCCGCGGTCCTGTTCGGCATGTGCGCGGGCTTCCTGCCGCACAACTTCAGCCCGGCCAAGATCTTCATGGGCGACACCGGCTCGATGCTGATCGGGCTCCTGCTCAGCGCCTCCACGATCATGCTGACCGGGCAGTTCGACGCGGCCGTCCTCGCCAACGGGCTCTTCCCGTTCTTCGTCCCGGTGCTGCTCATCCCGGCGGTGGCGGCGGTCCCGTTCATGGACATGCTGCTCGCGGTGTGGCGGCGCACCAACCAGGGCCGCTCCCCGTTCGCCCCGGACAAGCAGCACCTGCACCACCGGCTGCTGGAGCTCGGCCACTCCACCCGCCGCGCCGTGCTGATCATGTATTTCTGGGTCGGGCTGCTGGCCTCCGGGCTGGTCGGCCTCGCGCTGTTCGACGCCGCCTGGATCACCCTCGGTGTCACCCTGCTGGTGGCGGTCGCGGGCGTGCTGCTGATGCTCCGCATCCCCGGTCGCCGCAGGTCCGCCCGGGGGAAGGCCGCGGACGCCGGCACCGGCGACCAGCCCGCCGAGCGCCCCTCGATGCCCGTCTGACCTGCGCCGGGACGCCTTCGGGCGGGAGCGGCGCCGACCGCTCCGCGGGCCCCGAACGGGCGTGGGCACCGGGCGGGCTCGGCTACAGTCCCTCGTGCGGGTGTCGCGCGCGGTAGCGCCGCGCACGCCGGATCGCATTACCTCTAGGGTAATTGTGGACATTCCGGACGCTTGTGATACCTTTCACGAACAAGAGACGACCACTGAACGTGACCAGCCGGAGCCCTCATGCATACCTCCGACGCCCGGATGCTCCGCGGCGCCGCGATCCCGACGTCGGTCGTCGGGGTGGGTGCCGTAGTGATCGGCCTGCTGACCGCGGGCGCCAAGGGCGCCCTCGCGGCGGCGCTGGCCTCCGTCGTGGTGATCGCCTTCTTCTCGGTGAGCGCGCTGGTGGTCTCCTGGGCCTCCCGCCTCTCGGCCCAGACGATGATGCTGGCCGCCCTCGCCAGCTACGCGGTGAAGATCCTCGCGGTGATGGTGCTGGTCACGGCCATCGACGGCGTGTCGATCTTCAACACCCAGGTCTTCGGCTGGACGGTCATCGGGCTCGCGCTGCTGTGGATCGGAGCCGAGTTCCGCGTCGTCCTGCAGCGGAGGCCCTACATTGACGACCCCGAGAACGTGCTGGACCGGAGTCCGTGATGAAGCGCTCGCGGACGGTACCGGCCACCATGACGGACTACTCCAATATGACCACCGCAGGCATGGCCTGCTATCGTCCGGAGCGCGATGAGCGAGCAGAAACGCCGGCCGGAAGACGGCCAGCGGGAATTCGCCGACGCCGCCTGGTCCGTGCCCAGCTACCTCCTTTCCGGGATGCTCATCTGGGGCGGTCTCGGGTGGCTGCTGTCCAAATGGACGCACCAGACCTGGCTGGTCCCGATCGGCCTGGTCATCGGCGTCGTGCTCGCCGTCTACCTGGTCTACGTGAAGTTCGGTCGCCACTCCTCCTGAGCGGCCCCGCCGCCGAGGAAGCCTTCGTGAAACATCACCACATTGATGAAGGGAACGCCGCGTGAACGCGCTGACGGTCCTCGCCTCCGGCGGAGAAGAGTTCCAGGCCCCCGGACCGGAGCTGTTCGACTTCCCGCCCCTGTTCGCCGGCGGCCCCGCGTGGCTCACCAAGCCGGTCGTCTTCGCGGTCGTCGGGTCGCTGGTGATCTGCGTCTTCTTCTGGAGCGCCTTCGCCAAGCCGAAGCTCGTGCCGCGGGGCGTGCAGAACCTCGGCGAGGTCGGCTACATGTTCGTGCGGGACGAGATCGCCCGCCCGTTCCTCGGCAAGAACACCGACCGGTGGATGCCGATGCTGATGTCGATGTTCTTCCTGATCTGGGTCTGGAACATCTTCGCGGTGGTCCCGATCATCCAGTTCCCGATCGCCTCGCACATCGCGTTCCCGATCGTCCTGGCGCTCTTCGTCTACATCATCAAGATCTACCTCGGGCTGCGGCACCAGGGCATCCGGTACTTCTCGAACATGATCCCCAGCGGCCTCCCGCTGCCGGTCTACTTCCTGCTGGTGCCGATCGAGTACCTCTCGACCTTCGTCCTGGCCCCCTTCACCCACGCGGTCCGGCTCTTCGCCAACATGTTCGCGGGCCACACGATCCTGGCGTTCTTCAGCCTGGTCGGCTTCTGGTTCCTCTTCGAGAAGCCCACGGTCGCCGGGTTCGGCGTCGGCATCATCGGTGTGATCGTCACGATCGCCATGACGGCGCTGGAGCTGCTGATCCAGTTCCTGCAGGCGTTCCTGTTCACCATGCTGGCCGCCATGTACATCTCGAGCGGCCTGGAAGCGGACCACTAAGACCCGCGGGGCACGCGACGCCCCGGCTCCGCGGACCCCATCGGACAACCTCGTAAGCCCAGACCGGCGGAGCTTCCGCCGGCCGACAGAAAAGGGAAAGAACATGGGAGACCTCGCTGCCCTCAGCGGTAACGTCACCTCGATCGGTTACGGCCTCGCGGCGATCGGCCCGGGCATCGGCGTCGGCATCATCTTCGGCCAGGGCGTGAACGCGATCGCCCGCCAGCCCGAGCTGACCGGTGTGATCCGCACCAACATGCTGCTGGGCTTCGTCCTTACCGAGGCGCTCGCCCTGATCGGCCTGGTCGCGCCGTTCATCTTCCAGGGCATCAAGTAGTAGCCGTCCGAACCTGAGGAAGGGCTGCAGACATGATCACAGCAGCTTCCGTCCTGGCGGCGGAGGAGAACAACCCTCTCATTCCGCACCCGTTCGAGCTGGTCGTCGGCATCTTCTCGTTCCTGGTCGTGCTGATCGTCCTCGGCAAGATCCTGACGCCGCGCATCCAGCAGACGCTGGAGGAGCGGACCGAGGCGATCGAGGGCGGCCTCCTGCGGGCCGAGCAGGCGCAGAAGGAGGCCCAGCAGGTCCTCGAGCAGTACAAGGCCCAGCAGAAGGCGGCCGCGGTCGAGGCGTCGAACGAGCGGCGCAAGGCCGAGGAGCAGGGCGCGCAGATCATCGCCCAGGCCAAGGAGCAGGCCCAGGTCGAGGCGCGCCGCATCGTCGAGAACGCCAAGGCGCAGATCGAGGCCGAGCGGCAGCAGGCGCTGCAGTCGCTGCGCGCCGAGATCGGGGCCATGTCGGTCGAGCTGGCCGGGCGCGTCGTGGGCGAGTCCCTTGAGGACAGCGCGCGGCAGAGCCGGGTCGTCGACCGGTTCCTCGAGGAGCTCGAGGAACGCGCTCGCACCCAGGAGCAGATCACATCATGACCATCACGGGAGCGGTGAGCAGGGCGTCGCTGGCCGAGGCCAAGGAACGGCTGGAGGCCGTGATCCCCTCCGCCGACCTGGCGCGGCTCGGCGGCGACCTGTTCGCGGTGCTGCACCTGATCGACCGCGAGCACGGTGTGCGGCGGGCGGTCTCCGACCCGTCGCGCGACGGGGCCGAGAAGGCGCAGCTCGTCCAGATCCTGCTGGAGGGCAAGGTGTCGCCGGCCGCTCTCGGGCTGGTCGCCGACGTCGCCCGGCTGCGCTGGTCCACGCCGTCGGAGATGTCGGACGCGCTGGAGATCCTCGCGGTCACCGCCGAGGCGGCCCGCGCCGAGGCCGCCGGCCGCATCGACGACCTGGAGGACGAGCTGTTCCGGTTCTCCCGGGTCGTCGAGGGGGAGCCGGAACTGCGCGGCGCCCTGGCCGACCCCGGCCTGCCGGCCGAGCGCAAGATCGGGCTGGTCAACGCGCTGGTGGACGGCAAGGTCACCGACGCGACACTGGCGCTGCTCACGGAACTCGTGCTGCGTCCGCGAGGACGTAGCCTGGAAAGCGGGCTCGCCGACTACGGCAAGCTGGTCGCCCAGCGCAGGCAGCGGCTGGTCGCCCTGGTCCGCTCGCCGGCGCCGTTGTCGGCGGCGCAGCGGACCCGGCTCGCCGCGGTGCTCGCCGCCGCCTACGGCCACGAAGTACATCTGAACATCGAGATCGACCCCACCGCGATCGGCGGCCTTTCGGTCCAGATCGGGGACGAGATCATCGACGGCACGATCGCCGGACGGCTGGACGACGTCCGCCGGCGGCTCGGCACCGGCTGACCCGCCGGCTAGCTGACCCCATAGGGAGCAAGAGAGGAATCATGGCGGAGCTGACGATCCGTCCGGACGAGATCCGGAACGCGCTGGAGCGCTTCGTCCAGTCGTACGAGCCCGAGGCCGCCGCGCGCGAAGAGGTCGGCACCGTCGTCGATTCCGGCGACGGTATCGCCCACGTCGAGGGCCTGCCCTCCGCGATGGCGAACGAACTCCTTGAGTTCGAGGACGGTACCCGTGGCCTGGCTCTGAACCTGGACGTGCGTGAGATCGGCGCCGTTGTCCTTGGCGACTTCAGCAAGATCGAAGAGGGCCAGAAGGTCCGCCGGACCGGCGAGGTCCTCTCGGTCCCCGTCGGCGACGGCTTCCTCGGCCGCGTCGTGGACGCGCTGGGCAACCCGCTGGACGGCAAGGGCCCGATCGAGACGACCGAGCGCCGCGCGCTCGAACTGCAGGCCCCCACGGTCGTGCAGCGGCAGTCGGTGAGCGAGCCGCTGCAGACCGGCATCAAGGCCATCGACGCGATGACGCCGATCGGCCGCGGCCAGCGGCAGCTGATCATCGGTGACCGGCAGACCGGCAAGACGACGGTCTGCGTGGACACGATCATCAACCAGAAGGAGAACTGGGAGTCCGGCGACGAGAAGAAGCAGGTCCGCTGCATCTACGTCGCGATCGGCCAGAAGGGCTCCACGATCGCCAACGTCCGCCGCTCCCTGGAGGAGGCCGGCGCGCTGGAGTACACCACGATCGTGGCTGCTCCCGCGTCCGACCCGGCGGGCTACAAGTACATCGCCCCCTACACCGGGTCCGCGATCGGCCAGCACTGGATGTACCAGGGCAAGCACGTCCTGATCATCTTCGACGACCTGTCGAAGCAGGCCGAGGCCTACCGCGCGGTGTCGCTGCTGCTGCGCCGCCCGCCGGGCCGCGAGGCCTACCCCGGTGACGTGTTCTACCTGCACTCGCGTCTGCTGGAGCGCTGCGCGAAGCTGTCGGACGACATGGGCGGCGGCTCGATGACGGGTCTGCCGATCATCGAGACCAAGGGCAGCGACGTGTCGGCCTACATCCCGACGAACGTCATCTCGATCACCGACGGGCAGTGCTTCCTGGAGACGGACCTGTTCAACCAGGGCGTCCGGCCGGCGATCAACGTCGGCATCTCGGTCTCCCGGGTCGGCGGCGACGCGCAGATCAAGGCGATGAAGACGGTCGCCGGCACGCTGCGCCTGGCGCTGTCGCAGTTCCGCGACCTGGAGGCGTTCGCCGCCTTCGCGTCCGACCTGGACGCCGCCTCGCGCGCCCAGCTGGAGCGCGGCGCCCGGCTGGTCGAGCTGCTGAAGCAGCCGCAGGGCAGCCCGTTCCCGGTCGAGCAGGAGGTCGTGTCCGTGTGGGCGGGCACCTCCGGCGCGCTGGACGACGTCCCGGTGGCCGACGTCCGCCGCTTCGAGCGCGAGTTCCTCGACTACGTCGAGCGTGAGGAGGGCGGCCTGCTGACCTCCATCCGCGAGACCGGCAAGCTGTCCGACGACGGCCTCACCAGCCTCAAGAACACCATCACGGAGTTCAAGAAGGGCTTCCAGACCAGCGAGGGCGAGCTGCTCGCTGAGGAGCCCGTCGAGGCGATCGACGACGAGGACGTCAAGCAGGAGACGATCACCCGCGTCAAGAAGGGCTGACGGCCATGGCCGCACAGCTTCGTCAACTCCGGCAGAAGATCAAGACGGTCAAGTCGACCGCCAAGATCACTCGTGCCCAGGAGATGATCGCCACGTCGCGGATCGTCAAGGCCCAGCAGGCGGTGGCGGCCTCCAAGCCGTACGCCGACCAGATCACGCAGGCCCTGACCGCGCTGGTGAGTCACAACGTCGGGATCGACCACCCGCTGCTGGAGGAGCAGCCGGCCGACAACCGCAGCGCCGTGCTGATCATCACGAGCGACCGCGGGTTCTGCGGCGCCTACAACGCCAACGTCATCCGCGAGGCGGAGTCGCTGATCCAGGCGCTGCGGGACGAGGGCCGCGAGCCGGTCCCCTACGTCGTCGGCAACAAGGGCATCACCTGGTACCGGTTCCGGGGCCGGGACCTCGCCGAGTCCTGGAAGGGGTTCAGCGACCGCCCGAACTTCGGCAACGCCGAGGGGATCGGGCGGCGGCTGGCCGAGGACTTCCTCAAGACCGACGCCGAGGGCGGGGTCGGGGAGATCCACGTGGTCTACACCGAGTTCGTCTCGATGCTGACCCAGACCGTCCGGGTCACCCGGCTGATGCCGCTGGAGATCGAGGAGGCCGAGTCCTCCAAGGTCCCGCCGGCGTACGAGTTCGAGCCGTCCGCCCAGGCCGCGCTCGACCTGCTCCTGCCGAACTACATCGAGAGCCGCATCTTCCACATGCTGCTGCAGTCGGCGGCGTCCTTCCAGGCGTCGGTCCGGCGGGCCATGAAGTCGGCGACCGACAATGCCAACGAACTGGTCGGGGTCTACACGCGCCAGATGAACCAGGCGCGGCAGGCTGCGATCACCCAGGAAATCAGCGAGATCGTCGGTGGCGCTGACGCGCTCGCCGATTCTGGCGGGGAGTGAGAAGGGTATGACTGCTCAGGTAGAGACGGCGACCGCGACCGGGCGCGTCGCCCGTGTCATCGGCCCGGTCGTCGACGTGGAGTTCCCCGCCGACGCCATTCCGGAGATCTACAACGCCCTCAACGCCCAGGTCACCCTGGGCGGCGAGGCGAAGACCCTGACGTTCGAGGTCGCGCAGCACCTCGGCGACAACATGGTCAGGGCCATCTCGATGCAGCCGACGGACGGCCTCGTCCGCGGCGCTCCGGTGTTCGACTCGGGCGAGTCGATCATGGTTCCGGTCGGCGACATCACCAAGGGCCACGTGTGGAACGCCCTCGGCGACGCGCTGGACGTCCCGACCGCCTCGCTGGAGGTCAACGAGCGCTGGGGCATCCACCGCGGCGCTCCGCCGTTCGACCAGCTGGAATCCAGGACCGAGATGCTGGAGACCGGCATCAAGGTCATCGACCTGCTGTGCCCGTACGTCAAGGGCGGCAAGATCGGTCTGTTCGGCGGCGCGGGTGTGGGCAAGACCGTCCTCATCCAGGAGATGATCCGCCGCGTCGCCCGCAACTTCGGCGGCACCTCGGTGTTCGCCGGAGTGGGCGAGCGCACCCGTGAGGGCAACGACCTCTGGGTGGAGATGGCCGAGGCGGACGTCCTCAAGGACACCGCGATGGTGTTCGGCCAGATGGACGAGCCGCCGGGCACCCGGCTGCGGGTGGCGCTGTCCGCGCTGACGATGGCGGAGTACTTCCGCGACGTGCAGAACCAGGACGTGCTGCTGTTCATCGACAACATCTTCCGGTTCACGCAGGCCGGTTCGGAGGTGTCCACGCTGCTCGGGCGCATGCCGTCCGCGGTGGGGTACCAGCCGACGCTGGCCGACGAGATGGGCGTGCTCCAGGAGCGGATCACCTCGACGCGCGGTAACTCGATCACCTCGATGCAGGCGATCTACGTTCCCGCCGACGACATCACCGACCCGGCGCCGCACACCACGTTCGCGCACCTGGACGCCACCACGACGCTGTCGCGGAGCATCTCCGAGAAGGGGATCTTCCCGGCGGTGGACCCGCTCGACTCCACCTCGCGGATCATGGACCCGCAGATCCTGGGGAACGAGCACTACGAGGTCGCCCAGGAAGTGATCCGGATCCTGCAGAAGTACAAGGAGCTGCAGGACATCATCGCGATCCTCGGCATCGACGAGCTCTCCGAGGAGGACAAGGTCACCGTCCAGCGGGCGCGGCGCATCGAGCGCTTCCTGTCGCACCCGATGTACGTGGCCGAGCAGTTCACCGGCCAGCCCGGTGAGACGGTGCCGAAGGACGAGACGATCTCCTCGTTCAAGGCGCTCGCGGAGGGCAAGTACGACCATCTCCCCGAGCAGGCGTTCTTCATGTGCGGCGGCATCGAGGATGTCGAGAAGAAGGCCAAGGAGCTGGAGAAGTAGTCCGCTCCGGCGGGCCGCGCCCGGGCTCCGCGCCCGGGCCGGCCCGCCGGATCCGCTCCAGTAGTCGGAGGGAAAGACGTGGCAACCCTGAAGGTCGGGCTGGTCTCGCCGGAGCGCGAGGTCTGGTCCGGCGAGGCCAAGATGGTGGTCGCGCAGACGATCGAGGGCTCGCTCGGCATCCTGCCGGGGCACGCCCCGGTGCTGGGCGTCCTCCTCGACGGCAGCGTGGTGAAGATCGAGCCCGCGGACGGCGGTGCGCCGGTCCTGGCGGCGGTCGGCAGCGGGTTCTTCTCCGTCGCCGCCAACGAGGTGTCGGTGCTGGCCGAGCAGGTCCAGCGGGCCGAGGAGATCGACGTCGACGAGGCCAAGCGGGCGCTCGACGAGGCCCTGTCCGCCGAGGGCGAGGACACGACGCCGGAGCGGCGCGCCCGGGCGCGGCTGCGCGCGGCGGGCGTCGAGGCCTAGGTCCGGGCGAACGGCGGGGGACTTGGGCGAGCACCTGGCACTGGACGTCGGCGGGGTGCTCGCCGTGCTCGTCCTGGGGGCGGCGCTGCTGTTCGCCTCCATGGCGGTGCGCCGCTGGCTGTTCACGCGCGGCGGCGGCACCGTGGAGTGCAGCCTGCGCGAACTGCCCCGGGAGGGCGGAGCCCCCGGAGTGTGGAGGCTCGGCATCGGCCGCTACAAGGGCGATGTCCTGCACTGGCACCGCGTGTTCGGTTTCCGCAGAAGGCCCCGGCAGGTGATCCACCGCCGGGGCCTCGTCGTGTCCAACCGGCGCGTCCCGGACCGGGAGGAGGCCGAGGGCCTGCTGCCGGACGTGAGCGTCATCGAGGTCAGGAACGGCGACCTCGCGGTGGAGCTGGCGATGGGCGCTGCGGCCCTGACCGGGTTCCTGGCCTGGCTGGAGGCGGCTCCGCCGGGCTTCCCGGTCGACCTGCACTCCTCCGAATGAGGGGACGGGCGGGCGCGATCGGGGACGGGCCGGGCATGAGCTGGTAAGAACCCGGTATCGAATCGGCCTGGCCGTGCCGCCGCTGCTTGAGGCGGCCGGGGCGCGGGGTGAGGATCGCGCTGGTCCGCTCCCTTCTCCGTCCGCTGGAGTGCACGTGCGCATGCTCCTCACCGGCCGCAGGCATCCCGCCGTCCGCAGGCTCGCGTTCGGCACGGCCGTGGCGCTGCCCGCCCTGTTCCTGCCCGCCGCCCTGCCGACGGCCGGGGCCGCGCCGGCGCGTCCCGATCTCGCCGCGCTGGTCACGCTGGCGGACATCAGGCCCCACCTGGCCGCGTTCCAGGAGATCGCCGACTACAACGGCGGCGACCGCGCGGCGGGGAGGGCCGGCTACGACGTGTCCGTGCGGTACGTCACCGGGCGGCTGAAGAAGTACGGGTTCGCGCCGAGGGTGCAGAAGTTCACCTATCCGTACTGGCGGGAGCGGACGCCCGCGGCGTTCGCGCGGACGGCGCCGTCCAAGGCGTCCTACAGGCGGGAGGCCGACTTCCTCACCCTCGCGTACTCGGGTTCGGGCGATGTGACGGCGCCGGCGGCGGCGGTGGACGTCCCGTCCAAGGGTGAGGGGACGAGCGGCTGCGAGGCCGGCGACTTCAAGGGTTTCGCGAAGGGCTCGATCGCGCTCGTCCAGCGGGGGACCTGCACGTTCGCGGCCAAGGCCGCCAACGCGCGGGCGGCCGGAGCGTCCGCCGTGGTGATCTTCAACAAGCCGGGGGAGCGGGGGCCGCTGAACGGGACGCTGTCGCGGCCGGCCGCGGTCCCGGTCGTCGGGCCGACGCACGCGGTGGGCGCCGCGCTGGTGAAGGCCGCGCGGAAGGGCGGCCTGAAGCTGCGGGTCAGGACCGACGCCGTGCACGGGAGGCGGGCGTCGGCCAACGTCATCGCCGACACCCCGCAGGGGCGGGCCGACAACGTCGTGGTCGCCGGCGCGCATCTGGACAGCGTCCCGGCGGGCCCGGGGATCAACGACAACGGCACCGGCGCGGCCGTCCTGCTCGCCGTCGCCGCCAAGATCAAGCAGCTCGGCCGGGACGGCCTGCGCAACCGGGTGCGGTTCGCCTGGTGGGGGGCCGAGGAGGAGGGCCTGCAGGGGTCGGAGCAGTACCTGCGGTCGCTGCCCGTGTCGCAGCGGGCGCGGATCGCGCTGAACCTGAACTTCGACATGCTCGGTTCGCCGAACGGCACCCGGGGCGTCTACGACGGCGACCACTCGACCGGCGCGGGCACGCGGGCGCCCGCCGGGTCGGGGGCGATCGAGCGGATGTTCCGGCAGTACTTCCAGGGCCGCCGCCTGCCGGTCACGGAGAGCCGGTTCGACGGGCGTTCCGACTACGGGCCGTTCGTCGAGCGGGGCATCCCGGCGGGCGGGATGGACACCGGCGCCGAAGGGGTGAAGACCGCCGCCGAGGCCAAGGTGTTCGGCGGCAGGGCGGGCAAGGCGTACGACCCGTGCTATCACGCGAGGTGCGACCGCCTGAAGAACGTCAACCTCAGGATGCTCGACAGCAACGCCGACGGGATCGCGCACGTGCTGCAGCACCTGGCCCGGACGACGGTCGCGGTGAACGGCGGCGCCCGCTTCGGCCCGGCGGCCGTGGACCCGTCCTACGCCCCGCTGTGGCAGGGCCCGTACCTGCTGCGTTGAGGGCGGGCGGGCCCGGCCGGCCCGGCGTCACACCGAAGGGAACCCGAAGTCTTCGACCGGGGTGGCGGGGCCCGCGTTGTGGACGGGCCGCTCGGGATCGGTCATGCACCCCGCGAAGGGGCCGTCGGGGGCGCGGAGGCGTGCGAGCGTGGGGTCGAGATGGTCGCGGTGCCAGGTGCTCGGGCCGGTGTGCCCGCATGCCGGCGCGTCGGTGAGCCCCTGCCAGGCCATCCAGAGGGCGTGGAGGCGGGCGAGCGCCTCGGGATGCTCCCACCAGCGCGAGCACCACGGCCGGAGCGGGCTCACCTGGGTGACGTAGACGGGGACCAGGAGGACGTTGACCCAGGTGGCCATGGTCTCGAGTTCGAGGGTGTGCTCTGGGCCGTCCAGGTACAGGAGGAAGGTCGGCACGACCGGGCCTTCGTCCTCGGGCCGGGCGGCGGGGTCCTCGGCGTCGATCGACGTGGGCGAGGCGAGCCGATCGCGGAGTCCCTTGATGACCTCCGCGTGCCTGGCGAGACCGTGACCATGGATCTCGACGACCGCGCGCAGGTCGGCGAGGTCCTCGGCGAGGCCGTCGGGTGAGTCGGTCATGATGCGTCTCCATCGGGCTACTGGCTGCGAGCGCCATGGATGACCGTCCGGAGACCGTGGACCGAGTCAAGTTCGGCGTGACCGTTAGTCCGGTATGACGGTGATGCCCTAGTTTGGCGTCACGGCGATGTCGCCGTCGCGCGTGCGCAGGTCGAGGCGCCGCGCGGACCGCGAATCCTGGCGGACGCCCGGGTCGATCCGCCTGGCCCCCTGGGCGGACAGCGAGATGGCGTAGCCCTCCTCGCCCGGCAGGCGCAGCCGGATCGGGCCGCTCCCGGCGACGGCCCGGACGTCGGCGGGCGGCGAGTCCAGCCGCATCGTGATCCCGCCGTCGTCGCTCCGGGCGGTGATCCGGTCGGCGGCGAGCCCGTCCAGGGTGATCGAGCCGCTGCCGGTGCGGAGGTCGGCGACGCGGACGCGCCCGCTCACCTCCATCCGGCCGTCGGACGCGCGGGCCTTCAGCCGGTCGGCGGTGAGGTTCCCGGCCGTGACGGCGCCGCTGCCGCTGCGCAGGTCGGCGGTGGCCACGCGGCCCGTCACGCGCACCGCCCCGTCGTCGGCGCTGATCGACACCGTCGCGGCCCGCAGGTCCGTCGCCCTGATCGCGCCGCTGGCGCTGCGCAGCCGCACCGTCCCGGCGAGGCCGGACACCTCGATCGCCCCGTCCCCGCTCTCGACCTGCACGGACGTGCTGCGCGGGACCTGGACGCGGTAGGAGACCCCGCACGCGGAGAACCCCATCACGTTCCGGCCGCACGAGGACGACAGGGCGAGCGTGGAGCCCTCGGAGACGTGCCGTGCCTTCGGCCTGTTCTTGTCGTTGGACCAGCGCAGCCGCTCGGTGATCCTGATGCCGGGGGAGTCGGACGCGGTGACCTCGACCCGCCCTCCGTGCGTCGTGATCTTCAACCCGGCGGTGCCCGCGGGCGCGGAGTAGGAGTGGTCCTGCTGGTGCCGGCCGACGCTGACGTTGCCGCAGCCCGTCAGCGCCGCCGCGGTCAGCGCCGTGGCGGCCGCGGCGGCCGTGGCTGTCAGAGTCCTCACGTGGTCTCTCCCCGTCGTCGGCGTGGCCCGTCAAGGGCAAGCCTGCTCCAGCGCGGTGGCGCCCGCCAGGAGGGGAGCCGGTCAACCGGGGGTGGGGCTAGCCCCACCCCCGTGACGCCTCAGCGCTCGCCGCCGGGCCTCCACAGGACGTCGCCGGTCTCGGCGTTGGCGACGCGGCAGAGGATGAACAGCAGGTCCGACAGCCGGTTGAGGTACTTGGCCGTCAGCGCGTTCACGCCGCCCTCGGGCGTGTCGCCGGCGTCGCCGTGGGCCTCGATCGCGGCCCAGGCGGACCGCTCGGCCCGGCGCGTCACCGTCCGCGCGACGTGCAGGAGCGCGGCGCCGGGCGTCCCGCCGGGGAGGATGAAGCTGCGCAGCGTCGGAAGATCGGCGTTGTACTCGTCGCAGGCCTCCTCCAGGCGCTCGACGTAGGACGGCTCGATGCGCAGCGGCGGGTACTGCGGGTCGGGGACGACGGGCGCGCACAGGTCGGCGCCCACGTCGAACAGGTCGTTCTGGACGCGGGTCAGCAGCGCGACCAGCCCCTCGGGCAGGGATCCGAGCGCGATCGCCGTGCCGATCGCGGCGTTGGCCTCCTCGACGTCGGCGTACGCGGCGAGGCGCGGATCGGTCTTGGACGTGCGGGACGCGTCCCCCAGCGCGGTGGTGCCGTCGTCTCCCGTGCGGGTGTAGATCCGGGAGAGCACGACGGGATTGTCCCTGTTCTTCGCCATGGGGGCAGCCTAGCCCTGCCGCTGGCAGAAGCCCGTTCGGTAGGGTTTCGGAAAGACCCCGGAGGCCGCCGTGTACGACTACATCATCGTGGGAGCGGGCAGTGCGGGCTGCGTCCTGGCCGCCCGCCTGACCGAGGACCCCTCCGTGAAGGTCCTGCTGCTGGAGGCGGGCCCGCCCGACGACGCCCCCGAGATCCACATCCCGGCCGCGGTGGCCGCGCTGATCAAGGGCCCGTACGACTGGGACTACGCGACCGTCCCGCAGGAGCACGCGGCCGGGCGCAGCGTGTACTGGCCGCGCGGGCGCACGCTCGGCGGCAGCTCGTCCACCAACGCGATGATCTACATCCGCGGGGCCCGGCACGACTACGACACCTGGCGCGACTCCTACGGCTGCGAGGGCTGGGGCTACGAGGACCTGCTGCCCTACTTCGTCCGCGCCGAGGACCAGCAGCGCGGCGAGCTGCCCTACCACGGCGTCGGGGGCCCGCTGCGCGTCGAGGACCTGCGCTACCGGCACCCCCTGACCCGGGCGTGGGTGCAGTCGGCCAAGGCGTACGGCCTCGCCGCCAACCACGACTTCAACGGCGCCGACCAGGACGGTGTCGGCTTCTACCAGGTCACCCACAAGCGCGGCCGCCGCTGGTCGACCGCCGCCGGCTACCTGCACCCGATCGAGCACCGCCCGAACCTCACGGTCGTCACCGACGCCCTCGCCACCCGCGTGGTGATCGAGGACGGCCGCGCCGTCGGCGTCCGCTACGAGGCGCGCGGCGAGACGATGTCGGCCCGCGCCGAGGCCGAGGTGATCCTTTCGGGCGGCGCGGTGAACAGCCCGCAGCTCCTCATGCTCTCGGGCGTCGGCCCCGCCGACCACCTGCGCTCCCTCGGCATCGACGTCCTGGTCGACTCCCCGGTGGGGCAGCGGCTCCAGGACCACCCGTTCGTGAACGTCATGTTCGCCACGCCCCGCACCAAGCCCCTCTGGGAACTGGCGAACGCCCGGTCCTTCGCCCTCTACCAGGCCCTGGCGCGCGGCCCCTACGCCTCGAACGTCGCCGAGGCCGGGGGGTTCGCCCGGACGGTGGAGGGCCTGCCCGCCCCCGACCTGCAGTACCACGTCCTGCCGACCCCGTTCGTCAACCAGGGCCTCACCGACTCCTCCGAGCGCCTGCTGTCGGTCATGGTCACCGCGGTGGCGATCGCGAGCCGCGGGGCGCTGACCCTCCGCTCCGCCAGCCCCCATGCCAAGCCGCTGATCGATCCCGCCTACCTCGCCGACAAGGCCGACCTGGACATCCTGGTCGCCGGCGTCCGGCAGGCCCGCGAGATCGCCTCCACCGGGCCGCTGGCCTCCCTGATCGGCGGCGAGTGGGCCCCCGGCGAGCAGGTCGACTCCGACGAGGCCATCGCCGACTTCGTCCGCCGCGAGGCCGCGACGCTCTTCCACCCCACCAGCACCTGCGCGATGGGCGCGGACGACTCCGTCTGCGACACCGAACTGCGCGTCCGGGGCGTCGAGGGCCTGCGCGTGGTCGACGCCTCGGTCATGCCGGCCGTCCCGCGGGGCAACACCAATGCCCCGACCATCGCGATCGCCGAACGCGCCGCCGACCTGATCCGGGGCCGCGCCCCCCTCGCGCCCGCGGGCGCCCGGAAATGAGGAACGCCCCCGTCGGAGACGACGGGGGCGTGGCCGCTGGGACGCAGGCTGCGGGGCTCACCGCTTGAGCGCCTTCACGATACGGGCGCGGCGGCTGTTCTTCCCCTCCGCCCGCAGCACTCGTACGCGGTCCTCGATGACGACCTTCATGAACTCCTGGCTGAACATCAGCTTCTCCTTGTTCCCGCCGGGCCCTCTCGGCCCGACATGTACAAGGTTCGTCCTAAGGCCCCACCCTGAGCATCGGGACGACGCCTTATCTAGGCATGCCTAGGACGCCTTAGACCCGGCCGTCCCGCCGGCAGGACCGCGTAGGACGCTCAGACGCGTCCGGGCTGCCCGGGTATGGACAGGCGGAGCGCGATGTGTCACCATCCTGCGCATGATCAATGAAAGGGGCGCTGCCGCCCTCGTCCGGTGAGCGGCGACGCGCAGCGGGAAGCTGCCGCCGTCCGCGCGGAGTGGCTCGGGCATCTGCTCTCCACCGCGCCCGCCGACCGTCCGGCCGCCGAGGCGGCCATATCCGAGCTGTACCGGCTGATCGGTCTCGATCCACCCCGTTTCCACTGGGTCCCGTCGCCGCTGGCGGCCCTGGAGACCGTCCCGCCCGGCGTCCGGCCGCGGGCCCCCGAGAGCGCGGACCGGCTTTCCGAATGGCCTCTTCCGGCACGCTTCCGCCGTCTGATCGGCGGGTTGTCCGTGCAGCTGGAGGCTCAGGTCCTGCGGAACTCCCGGTCGCTGGGCCCGATGCTGTCGCAGCTGGTGAGGATGCCGATCGTCGGCTCGGCCAGGAACACGGTCCGGATGGCGCTCCGGTCCCCGCACGAGAGGGTCGAGAGGGGCACCGCCTGGCACGGGGCCCTGTGCGCCTCCTGGAGCGCGAACTATGACGCGGTCCGCCGGACCTCCGGTGTGGTCTTCACGCCCGAACAGAACCGGCTGATCGACCTGTGGGCGACGCCGGCCCGGTCGTGCGGCTGGTGGTGGCCGCGCGAGGACGTCTGCGTCGTCTCCGAGCGGCCCGTCGAGATCCATACGGAGGTCTGGGGCGACGAGGGCGAGGTGCGCCTGCACCGCTCGGACGGTCCCGCCCTCCGGTACGCCGACGGCTGGGACGTGCACGCCTGGCACGGCACGAGGGTGCCGGCCTGGGTGGCGGAGGATCCGAGCGTCGAGCGGATCGCGCGGGAGGCCAACATCGAGGTCCGGCGGTGCGCGGTCGAGAACATCGGCTGGGGCGAGTACATCGACCGGGCCGGGCTGCGGCTCGTCGCGGCCGCGCCGGATCCCGGCAACCCCGGCTCGGAGCTGCGGCTCTACGACCTCGGGGCCGACGACCCGAGCGAGAAGGCCAGGGTGCTGCTCGCCGTCAACGGCTCCGTCGAGCGCGACGGGAGCCGCCGCCGGTACGGGCTGGCCGTCCCGGGCGTCTTCGACGACCCGCTCGCCGCCGCCGGATGGACCTACGGGCTGTCCGCCGGCCAGTACGCACGACTCGTCCGCCGAACCTGAAAGGTGATCTCTTTGGTCTTCGAAAGCGTGACTCTCGACTCCCTCTCCCAGCAGACCGGGCTCGCCGTCCTCGACCATCTCGACCGGTCGGTGAGCATCCCCGTCGTCGACGGGATCCAGGCGCAGGGCGATCTGATCGTCGTCCCCATGGCCGAGACCTCGGGCCTGTCGGCCTGGCAGAACGCCACGTGGACGGACGTGCCGCCCGAGGGCGTCGAGCTGCTGCGGGGCGTGGCGGGCGGCAACCCGCACACGCTGGTCGCCGACCCCGGCACCTGCCGCTGGACGACGCAGGTGTCGGAGCCCGGCGGCCTGGCGATCGGCGTCTTCGAGGCGTCCGCGACCGTCTACCTGCTGCACCCCGAGCACGGCGCGTCCGGCTGCGCGCCGGGCCGCTACGTCGTCCGCCGCCAGCGCGAGTACGCCCCCGGCGGCTGGGGCTCGCGCCTCGTGGCCGACTGAGCGCCGCCTCTGGGTCAGGCGGTCTCGATGAAGCCCAGGCGGTCGTAGAGGCGGCGGGCGCGGCGGTTGCGGCGGGTCACGGCCAGGGCGAGGGTGTCGTGGCCCTGCCCGGCCAGGGCGTGCATGACGGCCTGGACGAGCCCCTGACCCAGGCCGCGGCCCGCGTGGGCCGGGGCGGTGAAGAGGAACGCGAGCAAGGGGACGGCTCTGTAGAGGGTGACGAGAGCCCCTCCCACCGGGCGGCCCTCATGGTCGGCCACGAAGGACGCCTCGGGAAGGAACGTGCCGTACTCGCCGGCCATGGTGAGGTGGATCTCGCGGACGGCGCCCTGGACGTTCCCCACGTCGGCCTCGTCGGGAGTGCCGCGGTAGGCGTCCCACATCAGGGCGGCCAGGGCCGGGACGTCGGCGTCGGTGAACGGCCGGAAACCGGGCGGGGGCGGGGGCGGCGCGCCCAGGGCCACCTCCAGGCGGCTCCGCGCGGGGTCGTTCATGCTCCGAGTCTAGGCGGCGCCCCCGCCGGGGACCGGCGGGGGCGGTGCCGGGTCAGCGCTTGTAGCGGCGGCCGTGGATCATGTTGATCATGCCGAGGACGCGCGCCATCTCCTTCTCGGTGCGGGCGAACGTGGTGAGGTTCATGGTCGCGAACCGCTGGCGGGTGATGGCCTTCGGGCGGGCGAACTCGCGCAGGCCGTCGGCGCCGTGGATGCGGCCGAAGCCGGACTCGCCGACGCCGCCGAACGGCAGGGCGGCGACCTGGGCGAAGGCGGCGAACGCGTTGATGGACGTCATGCCCGACCGCATCCGGCGGGCGGCGTCCATCGCGCGGGACTTGTCGCCGGAGAAGATCGTCCCGGCGAGGCCGTAGCCGGTCCTGTTCGCCTTCTCGACCGCCTCGTCCATGTCCTTCACGCGGTGGACGGTGATCGTGGGGCCGAACGTCTCCTCGCACACCGCCGCCGAGTCGTCCGGGACGTTCGTCAGCACGACCGGCTCGACGTAGGGCTTGCGCACGGACTCGGCGCCGCCGACGACCGCCTTGCCGCCCTTGTCCAGCGCATCCTTGATGTGGCGCTCGATGACGTCGAGCTGGGACGGCATCGTGATGGGGCCGTAGGCGGCCTCGCGGTCGAAGCCGGGACGCAGGTCGCGGGCCTTCTCGGTCAGCTTGCCGAGGAACCGGTCGTAGGCCTCGTCCACGACGTAGATCCGCTCGACGCCGATGCAGGTCTGGCCCGCGTTCGACATGGCGCCCCACAGCGCGGCGTCGGCGGCGGCGTCGAGGTCGGCGCCGGTGTCGACGATGCAGGCGTCCTTGCCGCCGCACTCGGCGACGATCGGGGTCAGGTTCTCGGCGCAGGCCGCCATGACGCGCTTGGCGGTGCGGGCCGAGCCGGTGAAGGCGATCTTGTCGACGTGCGGGGACGAGGCGAGCGCCGCCCCCGTCTCGCCGAGCCCGGTGACCGTCTGCAGGACGGGGTGCTCGGGGATCACCGCGGCGAACAGCTCGGCGAGGAGCACGCCGACGCCCGGCGTGTACTCGGACGGCTTGAACACCACGGCGTTGCCGGCGGCGAGCGCGTAGGCGATCGAGCCCATCGGGGTGAAGATCGGGTAGTTCCACGGCCCGATGACCCCGACGACGCCGAGCGACTGGTACTCCAGCACGCAGCGCTGGTTGATCGCCATGAGCCCGGGGTAGACGTTGCGCGGCCCGAGGACCTTCTGCGCGTTGCGCGCCGCCCAGTCCAGGTGGGTGATCGCCATGATCGTCTCAAGCTGGGCGTCCTGGACCGGCTTGCCGGTCTCCTGGTGGATGAGCTCGGCCATCCGGTTCAGGTTGCGGGTGAGCGACCCCTTGACGTTCAGCAGCCGGAGCCGGCGCTCCTTCCAGCCGAGGGCGCGCCACCAGCCGGCCGCCTCGCGGGCGCGCTCGACCGCCGCGGCCACGGCGGCGCCGTCCTGGACGGGGTGCTCGGCGACGACCTCGCCGGTGGCCGGATTCAGCGACGCGAAGGTCTCGGCGTTCTCCGTGGCCACGGACATGGGGAACCTCCCGGGAGGGCCTGGTAAGTGACTGCTTGCACAGCAGTACCGGCTAGTAAACCACCCTATGTGCCGGGTCGGGCGTCGGGGATCCAGCTTCCGTGGAATCCGGCCGGGACGCGGCGCGGCAGCCGGACGCTCGCGACGGGCGCCAGATCCGCCGCGTCCAGCACCAGCAGCTCGGACGCCTGGCCGCGGGTGACGATCGACAGCAGCCAGCCCTCGTCCTCCGCGCGGGCGCCCGCCGCCGGGACGAAGACCGCCTCGCCGACGTGCGCTTCGTCGCCGAGCTCGTGCGCGGACGTCCCCTGCCCGCGCAGGTCGTACTTCACGATCGACTCGCCGCCCACCGTGTAGAGGTAGCGGTGCTCCCTGCCGGTGCGGGCGTCGTCGTGCGTGGGGAACTCGACGCCGCGGTCGTCGAGCGGCTCCTCGCTGGCGCGGCGGGTCGCGGGGTCGAGGACCCAGCGGTGCAGGTGCGCCTTCTGCGAGCGCGCCGCGCCGGTGGCGGGGTCGACGGTCCCGCCGATGTCCTCCCAGAGGGTGGCGAAGTTCTCGGGCCGGTAGCGCGCCCCGTCCACCACGATCCGTCCGGCGGCGTCCTCGTGGGCGTTGCCGACGTGGAAGACGTAGCAGGGGTCGATGTCGTACCAGGTGACCTCGGCCGTGCCGTCCCGGCGCATCACGCCGAGCCGGGCGCCGTAGGCGTCGTCCCAGACGTACGGCATGCCGGTCGACCCGGACATCGCCAGGTCGACGTCGAACACCACCGGCAGGTCGAGCCAGACGACGTGGTTCTCGGTGATCGCGAAGTCGTGCATCATCGTCGGGCCCGCCACCTCGACCTCGCGGCTCTCGGCGAGCGTCCCGTCCGGCGTCAGCCGGTGGTAGGTGAGGTGGGGCGCGAACGCCCCGTACCCGAAGAACAGCAGGTCGCCGGTGACCGGGTCCTCCTTCGGGTGCGCGGTCATGGCGGTGGTGAGCCGCCCGCCGAAGTCGCAGGCGCCGACGGTCTCCAGTTCGGGCGTCACCTCGTAGGGGAACCCGGCCTCCACCAGCGCCCAGATCCGGCCCGCGTACGGGACGACGTGGGTGTTGGCCTGCACCGAGCGGCGGTCGAAGGTGAGGTCGTCGCGGACGAACGGCGTCCCGTTCAGGTAGGCGTCGGTCCGCACCCACCGGTTGCGGTACCACTCGGCGCGGCCGTCCCGCAGCCGGATGCCGTGGATCATCCCGTGGCCGGTGAACCAGTGCCCGCTCGGCTCGCCGGGCTTGGGGTTCGGCCCGTTGCGCAGGTAGCGGCCGGTCAGTTCGGGGGGCAGCGCGCCGGTGACCTCCAGGCCGCGGGCGTCGGTCTCGTCGGGGACGGGGGCCAGGTGACCGTCCAGCCAGGTGGCGGGGCGCTCGGTGATGTTCTCGCCCATCTCGGTGCTCCTTTCCGGGCCGCTCCTCGGCGAGGGGTCAGCGGGAGGACGGCTCGGGCTGCGACGTGGCGGGCGCCTCCGCCCACGGTAGCCCGAGCCGGTCGAGGTGGCGCCTGCGCGCGAACCCGGGGTACCGCGCGGTGAAGACGGCGGGGACCGTGAAACCGGCGACCTTCACGGCGACCAGCAGCGCCGTCGCGTCCGGTGTCCAGTGCTGGACGCAGCCGAGGGCGGCCGCCAGCACGGTGAAGCTCGCCGCCCACACGGAGGTGAGCACGCGGTTGACGCTCCGGAACACGTCCGTCGCGGCGATCTCGGCGGTGACCTGGCGGCGCGCGACGCCCGCGGTGAAGGGGCGTCCGAGCAGCAGCGTCGCCCAGGCGGTGAGCGCCAGCCAACCGATCGCCAGGGAGGCGCCGTAGTTCAGCGCCGGCGAGCCGGGGACGGCGAACGCGAGCGCGGTGAGCGCGGCCATGAACGCCGAGGTCGAGATCTCCAGGATCAGCGAGTCGGCGCGGCGGCCCCGGCGCAGGTCCTGGCCGAGCAGGGCCAGCGCGGCGACGAGCCCGGCGGCGGCCCCGGCGCGGTCGTCGAATCCGCTGACGACCGCGAGCAGGATCCAGGGGAGGAAGGTACGGGCGTAGTACTTCGACATGGCCGGGGCTCCTGGCTTCACATTCCAACTTTGACATGTCGAAGATAGACATTCCAGTTTCGACATGTCAACTGTGAAGGGTTAGGGTGCGGGGCATGAGTTTGCGACATGCGGTGCTCGGGCTCATCGCCGAGATGGACGGCGCCAGCGGCTACGACCTGCTGAAGATGTTCGAGATCTCGCTGGGGAACGTCTGGCCGGCCCGGCAGAGCCAGCTCTACGGCGAGCTGGGCAAGCTCGCCGACGCCGGGCTGATCGAGGTCGCCGAGGAGGGGCCCCGCGGCCGCCGGGCGTACCGGATCACCGATTCCGGGCGCGCGGAGCTGCGCCACTGGCTGGTGGACGTCCCCTCGAAGGGGAGCCGCAAGGACGAGTCGCTGCTGCGCGTCTTCTTCCTCGGCATGGTCGAGCCGGAGGAGGCCCAGCGCTACATGCGCGGGCACGCGGCGGGGCTCGGGGAGTACCTCGACGAGCTGACCGCCCTGGAGAAGAACGTCGACTGGGGTGAGGACGACCTGTCCGTCTACGGGCGGCTGGTCATCGAGTACGGCAAGCGGTTCGCCGCGATGCGCCGCGACTGGTTCGAGTGGGCTTCGCGCGAGATCGAGTCGCTCGGCGAGCGCGGCGCCGAGCGCGGGCGGGGCCGCGAGCACTGAGGCTCGCGGCCCCGCGGGACGCGGTCAGCGGAAGTCGTGGGCGTGGTCGGCGGCCCACTCCTTGAACGTCCGGCCGGGACGGCCGGTGATCCGCTCGACCTCGCCGGACGGCTCCATCGGACGGTCGACGGCGCGGGCGCGCAGGCGGAGCAGGACGTCCACCAGGCCCTCGCGCATGTAGGGGCGGCCGAGCATCTCCTCCCGCGCCAGCTCGGGGGAGATCTCCTCGAACCGCGCCGGGCGGCCGGCGGCCTCCCCGATCAGCTCGACCATCTCCGGATGCGAGAGCAGCTCGGGACCGCTCAGCACCGGCCTGGCGCCGACCAGGGCGTCGGTGAGCAGGGCCTTCGCCGCGACGGCCGCGATGTCGCGCTCGTGGATCGGCGTGCTGCGCGCCGCCGCGTACGGCTCGCGGACGGGCTCGCCCGCGGCGATCGCCTCCCGCCACGCCAGCGCGTTGGAGGCGAACTCGCCGGGACGCAGGAACGTCCACTCCATCCCGGTCTCCTCGATCGCCCGCTCGATCGCGAGGTGGTGCACCGCCAGCTGGTTGGACGGGTCGTCGTCCAGCGCGGCGGCCGACGAGAGCATCACCGCGCGCCGGACGCCGTGGTCGACCGCGCGGGCCAGCACGTCGCCGAGGCCGTTCCAGAACACGGCCGGGTTGAGGAAGAGCGACGTGACGCCGTCCAGCGGCATCTCGTCCGTGCGGGCGACCTGCGCCTCGCTGGGCAGGTCGGCGGTGGCGGGGTCCCGGGACAGGGCGCGGACGGCGGCGCCCGCGGTGAGCAGTTCGCCGACGAGATGGCGTCCGACGTTGCCGGTCGCTCCGGTTACGAGAATCATGCGGCCAGCTTCAACCAGATGGATGAAGTTGTCAAACAGTCGGATGGTTGAACTTCTCAGCAGCCCGGCTACCATGGGGAACGTGACGGAACCGACGAAGCGGCCGGCGACGAGGCGGGCGCGCCGCGCCCCCGCCCCCGAGGAGCGCGCGCTCGACGCCGAACGCTCGCGGCGCCTGCTGCTGGACGCCGCGCTGGAGGAGTTCTCCGCCAAGGGCTACGCCGGCGCCCGCGTCCAGGACATCGCCGACCGCGCCGGCGTCAACAAGCAGCTGATCAACTACTACTTCGGCGGCAAGGACGGCCTGTACTGCGCGCTCCACCACCGCTGGCTGGAGCGCGAGGCCGAGTTCAACGACCCCGCCGCCCCGTTCGACGAGATCGTCGTCCGGTACCTGCGGCACGTCCTGGACGATCCCCGCGGCACGCGGCTGAACGCCTGGCGCGCCCTCACCGAGGACCTGGACGACATCCCGCCCGGCCCCCGCGAGGACCTGTCCGACATCGAACGCCGCCAGGCCGCCGGGGAACTGCCCGCCGACCTGGACCCGGCCGCGATCATGTTCGCCGTGATGGCGCTGGTGTCGGCGCCGGTCACCAAGCCGCTCGCCGTCCGCCACGTCTTCGGGATGGACCCCGAGTCACCCGAGTTCCAGGAGCACTACACCGAGCAGCTCCGCCGCATCGTCCGCCGGCTGACGGGCTAGCTCTTCCACCACTGGAACAGGTAGTGCCCGAGCTCGATCGGGAAGTGGTCGACCGAGCCGTTGACGCGGAACGGGAACTCGCCGAGGCCGATCGCGTCGGTGAGGTAGTAGATGACGTTGAAGAAGCCCTGGTTGATCGGGCCCAGCCACAGCAGCGCGATCAGGACGAGGAACGCGTAGCCGCCGTAGGCGTTCGCCTGGTCGGCCAGGCGGCGCGGCAGGTACGGCTCGACGATCCCGAAGCCGTCCAGCCCCGGGATCGGGAGCAGGTTCAGGATCGTGGCGGTGACCTGCAGGAACGCCAGGAACGCCAGCCCCGACCAGAACAGCGCGTGGTCGGCGTCGGCGAAGTTCTTGAAGATCACCGCGAGCATGATGGCGAACAGCGCGTTCGACAGCGGGCCCGCCGCCGAGATCAGGCTGTGCCGCAGCCGGCCCTGGATCACGTGCCGGTCGATCCACACGGCGCCGCCCGGCAGGCCGATGCCGCCGAGCACGATGAACACGACGGGGATGAGGAAGCTCAGCGTCACGTCGGAGTACTTCAGCGGGTTCAGTGTGAGGTAGCCCTTGTCGGCGACGCTGCGGTCGCCCGAGCGGAACGCCATGTACGCGTGCCCGAACTCGTGCAGGGACAGCGACAGCACCCACGCCGCGATCACGAACCCGAACACCGCGATCCGGCCGGGCCTGTCCAGGATCGTCCCGTAGCGCCAGGCGATCAGGCCGCACAGGATCGTCGCCCCCACGACCGCGAGGAACACCGGGCTCGGCCGGACCGCCGCGCCTCCCCGGCTCTCGCGCGCAGTGCCATTCATCGTTCCCGGCCCCTCTCGCCGCGCCGTCTCCGCGGCGTCCCGTCCCAGGTCGTCATGCCGGCGCCGCGATGACCGGCACGACGTAGGTGCGCAGGAAGCGGCGCAGCCCGTCGGCGTCCCGGTCCCGGTCCATCACGATCAGCGAGGTGATGATGCGGAAGAGGAACTCGACCGTGCCCTCCACCTCGATGTCGGCGCGCAGCGTCCGCTGGCGCTGCGCCTGCTCGAAATGGGGCCGCACGTACTCGCAGCACAGCGCGAGCACGTGCTCGGCCGCCCCCGCCACCGCCGCCTGCATGTGCCCCGCCGCCTCCGGGACGAGGAAGTGCGCGATCGCCGGCTCCTCGCGGACGTAGTTCAGCGCGTCCAGCGTCCCCTCGACGATCGCCTCGGAGACCGACCGCTCCCGGCGCAGCCGCTCGGCGAGCCGGTCGAGGAACCGCCGCAGGTCGCGCACCACCACGGCGAGGATCAGCTCGTCCCGCCCGCCGGTGACGCTGCGGTACACGGTCGCCCGCGACAGCTTCGCGGCGGCGGCGATGTCCTCGACCGTGGTCTTGGCCACGCCGAAACGGCCGAAGCACACTTCGGCCGCGTCGATGATGCGCTCGCGCGTGGCGTCGCCGGTGACCGGGGGCATGACCCGAACATTACCGGCCGCCGGTCGGCGCTCAGTCCAGCGTGTACTCCAGCGCCCAGGTGTGCCCGCCGTCCTCGGTGACGGAGATCTGGCCGACGCCGCGGATCCCGGCGAGCTCCCCCGTCCCCGAGGTGGGGACGATCAGCCACCGCAGCCACTGGGTGTCGGCCGTGCCGTCCTCGCTGCCCGCGCTGTGCTGGAGGACGAACGTCCCCTCCCGGCCGTGCAGGATCCCCTGGACGTGCTCGATCCCGACATAGGCGACCGGCCCCGCCGGCGACTCCACCGTGATCAGCTCGGTGGAGCTCGTCCCCACGAGGTCGCCGTGGAAGGTCTTGCCCACGTGGACCCGGGTCATCCGGTTGCCGCCCTGCTCGTCGTAGGGCTTGTCGGCGTCCCATGCCTCGATGTCGAAGCTGCCGCTGGCTTGAAACGTCATGCCCGCAATGATGCCCGTCCCGTGAGACATCGGGCGAGGCCGACGTCCCCGCGAGACGGACCGGCCCCAGCGGTGGCCGGGGCCGGCGGGTGGGCCCGTTCGAACTTGGTCAGGCCGAGCTCGGACGTCCGCTCGGCGGGATGGGTCCGAAAGGCGATCAGGGCCTCCAGCGGGGCACGGCCGGCGGGTTCGGGGCCGGTCAACGCGTCTCAGGGGTGGAGGTCGGTCACGCCCTTGCCGGTCGCCATGTCGAGGGGGACG
This sequence comes from Actinomadura sp. NPDC000929, assembly GCF_040492065.1. Taxonomy (NCBI): domain Bacteria; kingdom Bacillati; phylum Actinomycetota; class Actinomycetes; order Streptosporangiales; family Thermomonosporaceae; genus Actinomadura; species Actinomadura sp. NPDC000929. Next base: position 99,377 of record NZ_JBEUPA010000010.1, read on the forward strand.
GAGACCTGGTCGTGGGCGATCAGCCAGTCGTCGCCGGCCTTCCGGAAGCAGAAGGTGGCCCGGACCCACATGCCGCTCGTCGCCGTTCCGTTCTTCAGCGTGCCGCTGAGCCGGCCGAAGCAGTGCCCGAAGGCCACGTCCCCGCCCACGGTGAGTGCCAGGTCGCGGACCTCGTAATCCACCTCCTCGAAGAACGTGAACACGTTCGTCCAGTTCTTCAGCTTCGCGGCGATCCCGACGTGCTGGAGCGGCGGTTCGACGTCGAAGGACACGACGTCCTCCGCGTAGAGCCGCTCCAGGGCCTTCAGGTCCTTGGCGCGGATCCCCTCGACGATCTTGCCGACCTGCCCGCGGATCCCGGCCTCGTCGACCTCGTGCTGCGCGCTCATGGACACCCACCCCTTCGATCAGTGCGGAACCTCGGCCTTCTCCCCTATGACGGAGCAGCGGCCCGAAATGTGATGCCCGCGCGGAGACGATCGCGTACGAACATCCTCGCGGGCGGTCGCGTCACATGATCAACACGGCCGGGGCGGCGAGGAGAGCACGTGGGCGAGTGGAAGATCTCTGGTTTTCGCGAGGTGCGCGAACTCGGGGCGGGGGCGCAGGGACGCGTCGTTCTGGCGCGGCACGAGCAGACCGGGTTCCCGGTCGCGGTGAAGTACGTCGTCGTCGGGCCGGACGCGGCCCCGTTGGAGGCGTTGCGGCGCGAGGCCGAGATGCTGGCCCAGGTGGAGAGCCCGCACGTGGCCCGGCTCTACCAGCTGGTGGAGGGCGAGCACGGCGCCGCCCTCGTGATGGAGGCGGTCGACGGCGTCTCGCTCAAGGTGGTCCTGGCCGAGCACGGGCGGCTGGATCCGCAGGCGGCGCTGACCGTCCTGAAGGGGTCGCTGCTCGGCCTGGCGGCGGCGCACGCGGTGGGCGTCGTCCACCGGGACTACAAGCCCGCCAACGTGGTGGTGCCCGAGGACGGGCGCAGCAAGCTCATCGACTTCGGCATCGCGTCGGCCGCAGGTTCGGCGTCGCGGTCGGGCACTCCGTCGTACATGGCGCCGGAGCAGTGGCAGGCGGGCGAGGCCGGCCCGTCCGCCGACGTGTACGCGGCGACCTGCGTCTTCTACGAGTGCGTCATGGGCCGGCGTCCGTTCGGCGCGGACAGCGTCGTGGGGCTGCGCGGGCAGCACCTCACCGCACCCGTTCCGCTGGAGGACTTCCCCGTCCCGCTGCGCCCGCTGGTCGCCCGGGGGCTGGCGAAGAACCCGGCGGAGCGGCACGCCGGGGCCATGGAGTTCGTCGCCGAGCTCGAGAGCATCGCCCGCGCGGCCTACGGGGACGACTGGGAGGGCCGCGGCGTCCGCACGCTGGCCGCGGCAGCGGCGGGGCTGTCCATGCTGTTCCCGCTCGCCGCCGCGGGGATCTCGGCGCCGGCGGGCACCGCCGCCGCGGGCGCCGCCGCCGGGACCGCGGGCGCGGGCGGCGCCGGAACGGCCGGGACCGTCGCCGCGGGCGCCGGGAACACCGCGGCGGGCTTCCTCGCCAAGGCGAGCGTGGTCAAGGCCGCGCTGGTCGTCGCGGGGGCGACCGCGGCGGGCACCGTCGGTGTGGTCACCTACGAGACGACGCGCCCGGAGGCGGCGGAGGCGCCCGCGGTCACTCTCGCCGCCCTGAACCGGACGTACGCCGACGGGGTTCTGGAGGTCAAGGGCGGCCAGTATGCCCAGGTCAAGGGGATGAAGAACGCGGCGGTCCAGACCGCGGCCAACAGGGCGCTGCGCGTCCCTCTCGACCAGGCCGTCACGTTCTACAAGGAGTGGGGCAGGACGGCCGCCGCGCGCGCCGCCTGCGGCGGCCGGCCGAACCTGCTGAGCACGACCGTCGTCAAGGGGCTGACCGGCCCGGACCTCGTGTCGGTGCGCTACGTTCCGAAGTTCCAGCGCAGGTGCGGCGAAGGGCCGGGACACTTTCCGGGGTTCGTCGTCACCGTCGACCTGCGCACCGGCCGCGCGCTGACGGCCGACGACGTCTTCAAGCCCGCCTCATTCGGCGTGGCCGGCATGAAACGGCTGTGGGACGGGCTTCCGGAGGGAGACGACAAGCTGCAGTTGATGCGCGGCAACTCCGGATCGGGCGGTTTCTTCAACCCCTTCCACCGCTCGTCGTTCTTCCCGAGTGCCCGGCAGCCCGAGTCGCCGCCGTGGGCGCAGCCGTTCTTCGGAAAGAACCGGTTCGATCTCATCTACGCGGGGTTGGACGACGGCCCGGCGACCTCGGCGTTCGATCTGGGCCGCACGAGCTGCTACGACTTCGCCATCCCGTACGGGAAGGTGAAGGACCTCTTCAAGCCCGAGTTCGCGGCCAGGCTGCCCGTTGCGTGACCTGCACCGTCACCGGACGCCCCGGGCCGCGTGACCGCGGCCCGGGAGGGGCGTCAGAAGAGGGTGCCCTCGTGTTCGATGCCGCGCAGGGCGTCGTAGTCGAGGGTGACGCAGGTGATGCCGCGGTCGGTGGCGAGGACGCGGGCCTGGGGCTTGATCTCCTGGGCCGCGAAGACGCCGCGGACGGGGGCCAGGTGCGGGTCGCGGTTCAGCAGCTCCAGGTAGCGGGTGAGCTGCTCGACGCCGTCGATCTCGCCTCGGCGTTTGATCTCGATGGCGACGGTGGCGCTCGTGGCGTCGCGGCAGAGGATGTCGACCGGCCCGATGGCGGTGGGGAACTCGCGGCGGATCAGGGTGTAGCCGTCGCCGAGGGTGGTGATGTGCTCGGCGAGCAGTTCCTGAAGGTGCGCTTCCACGCCGTCCTTCTGGAGGCCGGGGTCGATGCCGAGCTCGTGGCTGGTGTCGTGCACGAGCTCCTCGATGGTGAGGATCAGCCGCTCGCCGGACTTGCCGTGCGTGACCGTCCAGCGTGCGATGGCGCCGTTCTCCTCGTAGACCTCCTCGCGCAGCGAGCAGGGCGGGTTCATCCAGTTGAGGGGCTTGTAGGCGCGGTCGTCGGCGTGCACGCTCACGCTCCCGTCCGCCTTGATCAGGATCAGGCGGAGGGCCATCGGCAGGTGGGCGGTGAGCTTGCCGGCGTAGTCGACGCTGCAGCGGGCGATAACGAGACGCACGGTGCATCACCTTAGTGCGACGTCAGGCCTGGTTCAGGCGAGACCGGCGTACCGGCGGCACTCGTCGTGGTCGGTGGGCAGGCCCCAAGCGCGGAGGATCTCCAGCAGATTTCCCCATCGCCAGCTCTCGGGCGGCAGTTCGGCGATCGTGCGGACGGTCCGCTGCTGCGCGGAGGCGAGGCCGGCGAACCGGGGGAGAGGGAGGGCCGGTGTGCGGAACGTCAGCCGGAGCGCCGCCTCGGCCATCGGGAACGACGCCTCGCCGGACGTGCGGGACAGACCGTCGAGGACGGCGTCGACGGCTTCGGGCGGCGCCCCGTCCAGCGCGGCCAGCGTCAGGGCCGGGTAGAGGCGCAGGTCGCCTTCCAGAAAGGCCGCCTCGCCCTCGGGCGGGGACGCGCTGGAGGCCGCCAGCTCGGCGATGACGGGTGCGTCGGCCGCCCCCAGCCGGGCGAGCGCGATCGCGGCGGCCCAGCGCGGCAGTGGCTCGGCGGCGGCCAGGTGCTCGCGGAACCGGGGGAGCAGCGCCCGGCCCTCCAGGAGCCCGGCGGCGACGAGCGCATGCGCGATGACGACCGGGTCCTGCTCGGCTTCGAGCAGCGCCTCCAGCGCGGGGAGGGTGGCCGCCGCCTCCTCGGGGAACCAGCCCGCCGTGTACGCGGCGGCGGCCCGCACTCCGGCGTCGTCATCACCGAGGAGGGCCCGCACGGTGGGCAGACCGGCGCGGACGGCGTCGTAGGCGGCGAGTTCCGCCTCGACGGAGCGCAGCGTCCACGCGAAGTCGAAGTGGTCCCGGTCGCCGGTCTCCCGCAGGCGCGCGGCCTCCTCGCGCCAGGTCGCGATGTCGACGCCGGACGGCAGATGCGCCTCGTCGTACCCGACGGCAAGCGCGGCCGCCAGGTAGAGCGGCCAGGTGCGTTCGGGAGTGCCGGGATGGGACGCCAGCCCGAGCAGGAACGGGACCGCTGCGGCGGACGCGCCGTACCGGCTCCCCTGATGGAAGACGGTGGTGAAGAGCTCGCCGAGCGCCGCCTCCCGCTCGTCCTCGTCGGAGGAGGAAAGGGCGCGGAGCAGGTCGGGCACGTCCTCCGCAGACCCGTAGGCGTGGTCGAGGCCCGCCCAGTCGATGCCGTCCAGCCCCGCCAGCGGTTCGCCCATGCAGCGATCATGCCACCGGCACTGGACCGTCCGCCCTGAGCAGGCCTAAGACCACTGACCGGGCGATATAAGGCGTCGTGCCCATGTGGGGACGGGGGCCTTAGCGAGAGTCTCTTGGATGTCGGGCCGTGCCGATCGGCCCGGACCATTCGGGAGGGGCCGTGTACCACCACGAGATCATGCAGTCGCTCATGAGCGAGCGGGCCCGCGCGCTGCGCGCGGAGGCCGGGGCCGAGCGGGACGCGCGACTGGTGCGCCGGGCCCGCGAGTACTGGGCCGAGCGCGCCGAGCGGATCGCCGCC
>NZ_JBEUPA010000011.1:0-103804 GCF_040492065.1 Actinomadura sp. NPDC000929
ACGGCGTCGGCCAGGCCGCCGGGCCCACGCTCGGCGGCGGCCTGGCCACCTGGTTCGGCTGGCACGCCGTGTTCTGGCCGGTCGTGCCGCTGTGCGCCGCCGCCGCGGCGCTGGCCGTCCGGTTCGTCCCGGCCGGGCGGCCCCGGCGCGTCCCGCTGGACCGGCGCGGCGCGGCCCTGCTCACCCTCGCCGCCGGGCTCGGCCTCGGCGCCACCTCCTCCGCCGCGACCCTCGGCGCGGCCTCGCCCCTCGTCTGGGGCGGCGTGCTCGCAGGCCTCCTCACCGCCGCCGCTTACGCCGCGACCTCGCGCGGGCGGCCCGACGCGTTCCTGCCGCCGCGGCTGCTGCTGGAGACCCGCTACCTGCGCTCCTGCCTGAGCGTCCTCGCGCAGATGTTCTGCCTGGGCGCCACGCTGCTCGCCGTCCCCGTCTACCTGACCACCCAGCGGCAGGCCGGCACCCTCTACGCGGGGGCCGTCCTGCTGAGCCTGCCGGTCGTGATGTCGGTGCTGGGACCGGTCACGGGCGTCCTCATGGAACGGCTGTCGCCGCGCGCCGTGCTGCGCGGCGGCCTGCTCGTCCTCATCGCGGGCCAGGTCCTCGTCGCCGCGGTCCTCGCCGCGTCCGGGCCGGTCCCGTGGCTGCTCGCCGCGCTCGCCCTGACCGGCGCCGGCGTCGCGTTCGTCCAGACGCCCGCCGCGACCGGCGCCACCCGCTCGGACGCCGGCCGCCGCGGCGCCGGCCTCGGCCTGTTCAACCTGCTGCGCTTCGGCGGCTCCGCCCTCGGCGCCGCGTGGGTCGGGGCCGTGCTGGACCGGGCCCCCGCCTTCGGCGTCATGTTCGCGGTCTGCGCCGCGACCGCCGCGCTCGGGCTGCTGGCGTCCTTCGCCGGCCCCGACCCCGCCTGATCTGCCGGGAACCGGCGGTGCCTGATCTGCCGGAGAACCGGCGGTGCCTGATCTGCCGGGAACCGGCGGTGCCTGATCAGCCGGGCGCGGCGGCCGGCGGGGCCATCTCCTCGTCGAGGGCGCCGGTGACCGTGGTCAGCGTGTCGATGTGGTGCGCCAGCCAGAACATGAACTGCGCGTCCGCCGACCGGATGTCCATGCGCAGCGCGCGGGACGCCCGGTCGAGCTTGTAGAGCATCGTGTTGCGGTGCAGGCCGAGGTCGCGCGCCGCCGCGTTCAGGTTCCCCGACGTCCTGATGTAGGCGAGCACGATCCGCTCCAGGTCGCCGCCGTTCGCGCGGCGCAGCGGCGCCAGGGTCTCACGGGCGAACGACTTGGCCTCCGCGCTGCGCGCCACGTCCTTCAGCGCGGCGAACACCCGCAGGTCGTCGTAGCCGCAGACGGGCTCGGCGGCGGTGTGCCACGCGAGGCCCATCGTCAGCCGCGCCTCGTGGTACCCCGACGCGACCCCGGCGGCGCCCTGCCCCGGGCGGCCGTGCGCGACCCGCAGGTCGTCGCCGAGGTGCGGGCGCAGCGCCCGGTGCAGCCGCTCGGCGAACCGGGCGGCGTCCGCCCGCTGCCCGTTCGGGTCCGGCCGCGCCGGGACCTGCTGGATCACCACGATCGTCGAGCTGATCGCGGCGGTCAGCGCGCACCCGCCGGGTTCGAGGTTCTGCGCCGTCCGCGTCGCCGACACCGTCCGGCGCAGGTAGTCGCGGCCGACGGGCAGCAGCGACGCCGCCGCCACCACGTGCACGGCGAAGTGCCCGTCCACGTCGAACCCGTGGTGGCGGGCCCGCGCGCCCAGCTCGTGGGAGTCGGCGAACCGGCCGTGCACGAGCGCCTCGACGAAGTCGCCGCGCGCCCGCTCCTCGGCCGCCCGCACCGACCGCTGGCGCAGCATCTCCGACCCGACCAGCGTCGCGCCGTGCTCGGCGACCACGCGGTGCTGCGCCAGGTCGTGCGGGTCGGGCGGGCACGCCCGCTCCACCATCACCATCCGGCCGAACGCCTCCCCGCCCACCAGGACGGGCATGACGATCACGTGCACGGGAGGGCCGTCCGGGTCGGGCCGCAGGCGCGTCTCGGCGGCCTGCGCGTCCGGCCCGGGCTCCTCGGGCAGCGCGGCCAGCAGCGCGTCCGGGTCGATCGGCGCGGCGTCCGGCGCCTCCTCCCAGGCGAGGCGCTCGCCGTCCGCGTCGCAGATGAGGACGCCGCAGCGCGACAGCCCGACCACCGCGCGGGCCATGGCGGGCACCCCCGGGCCCCGCGCGAGGACCTCCGCGAGCGTGCGGTGCACCCGCGACCCGTACTCCAGGATGTGCGCGGACTGCGCCAGCGCCTTCTGCCCGACGAGCCGGCTCACCGCCCGGTAGTCGGCCTCCGCGGGCAGCGCCAGCAGCGGCACGCCCGCGGCCTCGGCGGCCCGCGCCGCCGCGTCGAGGTCGGAGTCGACGCCGGGCGGCCGCCACGCCAGCAGCGCGGCGGCGTCCCGCCGGACGAGGTCGCCCACCACGGCCGCCGCCTCCTCCGGCGCGGCCACCGCCGTCACCGGCAGATGGACGGCGACGCCGGCGAGGTCGCGGTCGGGGTCGCCGGCGCAGCGGCGGGTCTCCGAGAGCGGGAGGCACCAGCCGACGCCGCGCTCCAGCCCCGCCCGTCCGGCGACGAGCGTCCCGCGCAGCAGCGGCTCTGCCAGCAGCGCCCCGACGGGCAGATGCCCGCCGGCGGTCGTGACGATCGCAGGGTGATGTGCCATGTGCCCACATCCCGTCGGGTTCGTTCGGCGAAGTGTACATAGCCCCGATGGACGCGGTCCTTCGAGACTGACGGGGTGGGAAGAGGTACGTGGCGGACGGCGTGACCTGGAGAAACCGTCCCTCACATCCTGCTTTACCGACCTGAATAGGGCAATACCCCTCTGGAGGCCCCGTGCACACCGTCCACCGGCTCACCCTGGAAGACGCCCTCGTCATGCTCACCGCCGCCGAGGCGGAGGCGCGCCGCATCGGCGTCAAGCAGACGATCTGCATCGCCGACGACGGCGCGCACCCGATCGCGGTCCACCGCATGACGGGCGCCCGCCTCACCGGCGTGGACATCGCCATCGCCAAGGCGTTCACCGCCGCCGGCCACCAGCGCGACACCCACACGTTCAACGAGCCGCCCAACGGCCCCGCCCTCCCGGGCAACGAGGCCTTCGGCATCAACCAGATGCACCCGGGCAAGTTCGCCATCTTCGTGGGCGGCTTCCCCATCGTCCACGAGGGCGAGGTCGTCGGGGCCGTGGGCGTCAGCGGCGGCAACGGCGAGCAGGACAAGGCCGTGGGCGCCGCCGCCCTGAAAGCCTTCAGGGAAAAAGTGGCTGTATAGGATTGCTTTTCTCTCCTCCGCCAGGCCCGACGGAGGAGAAAAAGGCATTCAACACAGCCGTTCGTAGGTTGCCGCGGCCGCCAGGGTGAGCAGGTCCTCGTGTCTGCGGGCGACCATCTGGAGGCCGGTGGGGGTGCCGCCTGCCCGGCCTGCGGGGACGGAGATCGCCGGGTGGCCTGAGAGGTTGAAGGGGAAGGTGACGGCCAGGGCTCCCCAGTGGTCCACCGGGCGGCCCGCTATCTCGGTCGGCATCGGGCCCTCGGCCGGGAACGCCGGTGCCTGGGTGGCCGGGGTGAGCAGGAGGTCGAAGCGGGCGAAGCCCTCGGCGAGTGCGGCCACCAGGCGGGCGCGGGCCTCGTGGGCGTCGACGAGCGCGTCGGCGTCCAGGGCGCGTGCGGCGTCGCCGTAGCGGCGGACCGTGGGGTGGACGGACTCCAGGCGGTCGGCCGGGGCGTCGCGGAGTTCGGCGTGGACGTCCGGAACCGACAGCGTCCGGAAGGCGGCCCCGCAGGACTCCAGCGTCAGGTCGGCGGGGACCTGGCGGGCGCCGGTTCCGGCGATGAACGTCTTGGCCGCGTCCTCCACGACGGCGGCCACCTCCGGGTCGCAGGGCGCGTAGCCGAGGTCGGGCGACCAGGCGACCCGGAGGCCGCTCAGGTCGATGCCGTCGAGGGACGTCTCGAAGGGCGCGGCGGGGGCGGGCAGGGAGGCGCGGTCGTACTCGTCCGTCCCGCAGACGCAGTCCAGGAAGCGGGCCGTTTCGCGCACCGTGCGGGTGAGGACGCCGTAGTGGTCGTTCTCGGCCGTGCCCCGGTGCCGGGGCCCGCGGGGGACGCGCCCGTAGGTCCCCTTGAATCCGACCAGCCCGCAGTAGGAGGCGGGGATGCGGAGCGAGCCGGCGCCGTCCGTGCCCGTCCCGAGTGGGACCATCCCGGCGGCCACGGCCGCCGCGGATCCGCCGCTCGACCCGCCCGGCGTCAGCTCCGGGGCGTGGGGGTTGCGGGTCACGCCGTGCAGGGCGGACGCGGTGAACGACGCGCGCCCGAACTCCGGCGACGCGGTGAGCCCGACGGGGACCGCCCCGGCCGCCATCGCTCGCGCCACCATCGTGGAGGTGTGGTCGGCGATCCGGCCGGCGTGCAGGACGCTGCCCATCGCGTACGGCCATCCGGCCACCGCGTGCAGCTCCTTCACCGCGAGCGGCACCCCGGCCAGCGGCCCGGGGTCCGCGCCGCGCGCCACCGCCGCGTCGATGGCCCGGGCGCGGGCGAGCGCGCCTTCGGCGTCCACGTGGACGAACGCGCCGACGGCGCCGTCCGAGCGCTCGATCCGCGCGAGGGCCTCCGCCACCGCCTCGCGTGCCGAGAGCCGTCCGGCGCGGACCTCCTCCGCCAGCTCGACCGCGTTCACAGCGCCACCGCCGCGACCGCCGTCGCCACCACCAGGCCCGCCACGACCGGGAGGAACAGGCGTCGCGCCAGGTCGATGACGGAGACGCCGGTCAGGCCCGCGACGACGATCAGCGAAGACCAGATGACGAGGGTGCCGCCGCCGGTCCAGCTCGCGCCGTTCTGGGCGATGGCCGCGAGCGTCGCCGGGTCCGCGCCCGCGCTGTGGCCGAGCTCCCCGGCGAGCGAGCCGGTGAACGGCAGCCCCGGCCAGCCGTTGCCGTCCAGGCCGATCACCATGCCGACGAGCAGCATCGCGAAGGAGGCGAACACCGGGACGTGCGGGATGTGCGGCTGGACCTTGGCGATCGCGTCCAGCAGGAGCGCCGGGCCCTGCTCGCCGTCCGGCAGCCCGAGGATCTGCCCCGAGTAGTCGGAGAGCCCGACGTAGACGAACCCGGCGATCGGGATGACCACCCCCATCGTGCGGAACGCGAACGCGATGCCCTCGGTGAAATGGTCGGCGCAGTCCTGCAGCCAGGTCCGCCGGTTCGCGATGACGCAGATGGCGACGAGCGCGAGCGACGCCGTCCCGCCCACCAGCGGGGCCCCCGCGCCGTCGTCGATGTCGGGGACGAGGGAGGTGAACCGGCCGAGCAGCATCACCACCAGGAGCGCGGCGAACGCCAGCGGGACGGCGAACGCCACGAGCCGCGTCCGGCCTGAGGGAGCCTCCGCGTCACCGTGACCGTCGCCGCCGGTGGCGGTCAGGGTCGCGGTGCCGCCGCCGGAGGGCTCGGCGCTCACCGCCTGCGTCCCGTCGTCTCCGGCCGCCGCGTGCGCGGAGCCCTCGCCGACCGCCGCCAGGTCGACCGCCTCCGCCTCGGCCTCCGCCGGGTCCAGCAGCCTGCCGCGCACGTCGCGCAGGTAGCAGAAGGCCAGCGCGACCACGCCCGCGATCAGCGAGATGACCAGCGCGCGGCCGGCGATGGCGTCCGCGGGGACCTTGGCCCCCTGCGCGGACAGCCCGGACGCGACGCCCATGACGTAGTCGGAGCTGAGCGCCATGCCCTGCCCGGTGATGGCGATCGCGATGGCGGCGGCCATCGGCGGCAGCCCGACCCGGACGGCCGCGGGGAGCAGGATCGCGGCGATCAGCGGCAGTACCGGCGTCGGCCAGAACGACATCGACAACAGGTAGGTGACGACGGCGAGCACGAGGTAGGCGACGTGCCCGTTGCGGACGAGCCGCTGGAGGGGCCGCACCATCATCAGGTCGGAGCCGAGGGTGCGCATGGCGCCGAGCATCGCCGTCACCACCGCGATGATGACGAAGATCGGCAGCAGTTCCTTCGCGGCGGTGATGGCGGCGTTGAACACCGCGCCGAGGCCGGTCGTGACGCTCCCGCTGTACACGAGGGCGGTGAGGAACGTTCCAAGGAGGGCGAGGGCGACGACGTTCCTCCGCGCGACCACCGTCGCGATGAGGGCGGCCAGGCCGAGCAGGTAGATCCAGTGGGCAGGGGACAACGCGTACCTCCCACCTCCGGGACGCGGTGGGTCCGCGTCCGTGCACGAGGGTTCTGGTGAATGTGCACGATGCCTCCCGGCGGGAGCAATGACGAAACCGCACAGCGCGGGGGCCGTGGATTGTGCAGGGTGTCGCCGTGCGGGGGCGCCGCTCCGGTGGTCTTTCTCTCTGGCGACATGCGTGCGTTGTGGTCAGAACGGTCCCGCTGATCTGTTCCAATGAACTGTTGTGCCGTCTGCTTCCTACCGTCTCGTGCGACGCGCGGGTCCCGCGCGGAGCGTCCCGCCCGTGCTCGACGAGCAGCAGCGGCGGGTGGTCGAGCATGCCGGCGGGCCGATGCTCGTGCTGGCGGGGCCGGGCACCGGGAAGACGACGACGATCGTCGAGGCGGTCGTCGACCGCATCGAGAACCGCGGCGTCGACCCCGAGCGCGTGCTCGTCCTGACGTTCAGCCGCAAGGCGGCGGGGGAGCTGCGGGAGCGCATCACCGGCCGCCTGCACCGGACCACGCGGACGCCCCTGGCGCTCACCTTCCACAGCTACGCGTACGCGCTGATCCGGCGGGACGCCGTGCTGAACGAGGAGCCGGCGCCCCGGCTGCTGTCCGGTCCGGAGCAGCTGCTGGAGGTGCGGCGGCTGCTGGAGGGCGAGCTCGCGGACGGCGCCCGCGACTGGCCGGAGCGCCTGAGGGCCGCGCTGGCGACGCGGGGGTTCGCCGAGGAGCTGCGCGACTTCGCCCTGCGCGCGGTCGAGCGGCAGTACGCCGCGGAAGACCTCGCCGCTCTCGGACGCCTGCGGGGCCGCGACGACTGGGCCGCCGTCGGCGGGTTCATGGAGCGGTACGTCGACCGGTTCCTGCTCGACCCCGTCCCCACCTACGACTACGGCGAGCTGATCCACATGGCCGCGGGCATGCTCGCGGACGAGGAGGTGCGGATCCGGGAGCGCGACGCCTACGACGCCGTGTTCGTGGACGAGTACCAGGACACCGACCCCGCGCAGGAGGCCCTCCTGCACCATCTCGCGGGCGAGGGGCGCGACCTGGTCGTGGTCGGCGACCCGGACCAGTCGATCTACGGGTTCCGGGGCGCCGACGTGCGCGGCATCCAGGAGTTCCCGGACCGCTTCCGCACCCTGGGCGGCGACCCGGCGCCCGTGGTGGCGCTGCGGACGTGCCGCCGGATGGGGCCCGAGATCCTCACCGCCTCGCGCCGCATCGCGCGGCGGCTGCCCGCCGGGTCGGCGGGCGCCGCCGAGCACCGCGCGCTGCGGCCGGTGGAGGAACTGGACGAGGGCGAGGTGCGCGCGGTCATCGCCGACTCCGAGAGCCAGGAGTCCGCGCTGGTGGCCGACGAGCTGCGCCGCGCCCACCTGCTCGACGGGGTGCCGTGGTCGCGGATGGCGGTCCTGGTGCGCAGCGCCGTGCGGCAGGTCCCGGTGCTGCGGCGGGCGCTCGCCCAGGCCGGGGTGCCGGTGGTGGTCGCCGGCGACGAGGTGCCGCTGGTGGGGGAGCCCGCCGTCCGCCCGTTCCTCGTCCTGCTGCGGGCGGCGCTGAAGAAGGGCTTCCTGGACGAGGTCGTGGCCGAGGACCTCCTGACCGGGCCGCTGGGCGGCGCCGACGCGCTCGCCATGCGCCGCCTCAAGCGCGCCCTGCGCGATCTGGAGGAGCTGTCGGGCGGGCAGCGCCCACTGGGGGAGCTCCTGGTCGCGGCGGTGAACGACCCCCGCGAGCTGGTTCTGGTCCACGAGAGGGTCCGCGCCCCGGCGGAGCGGATCGCGAACCTGATCGAGGTGGCGCGGCGGAGCGTGCACGACGGCGGCACCGCCGAGGACGTGCTGTGGGCCGTCTGGCAGGAGAGCGGCCAGGCCGACGTGCTGCTGGAGCAGAGCGTCAAGGGCGGGACGCGCGGCGCGGCGGCCGACCGCGACCTCGACGCCGTGGTGGCGCTGTTCGACCATGCCGCGCGGTTCGTCGACCGGCTTCCCCAGGCGGGGCCCGAGCTGTTCGTCGACAACATCGCGTCCCAGGAGATCGCCGGGGACACGCTGGCCGAGCAGGCGCCCGAGGGCGAGGCGGTCCGGATCCTCACCGCGCACCGCTCCAAGGGCCTGGAGTGGGACGTGGTCGTCGTCGCCGGCGTCCAGGAGGGCGTGTGGCCCGACGTCCGGCTGCGCGGGTCGCTGCTCGGCGTCGAGGAGCTGGTCGAGCACGCGGCCGGGGCCGAGCCCGACGGGGACGCCGCCGCCGGCGCCTCGATGGCCGCCAAGATGCTCGACGAGGAGCGGCGCCTGTTCTACGTGGCGGTCACGCGGGCGCGCCGGCGGCTCGTGGTGACGGCCGTCGGCGGCGACGACACCGAGGAGCGCCCGTCCCGCTTCCTGAACGAGCTGCTCCCCGGCGCGATCGAGCAGTCGCAGCTGGACGAGAAGACCCGCTGGCTGTCGCTGTCCGCGCTGGTGGCCGACCTGCGTTCCGTCGTCGGCGACCCGGCCCGGCCGGAACCGCTGCGGCGCGCGGCGGCCGGGCACCTGGCCCGCCTGGCGCGCGCGGGCGTGCGCGGCGCGCGGCCGGAGAACTGGTACGCGATCACCGCGCTGTCCGACGGCGGGCCCGCGTTCGCCGAGGACGAGCCCATCACGATCTCGCCGTCCCAGGTCGAGGCGTTCACCACGTGCGGGCTGCGCTGGCTGCTCGCCTCGGCGGTCGGCGCCCAGGAGGGCGGGCCCAACGAGTACAGCACCATGGGCAAGGTCGTCCACGCCGTCGCCGAGATGGCGGGCGCGGACGACGGCGTCGACGAGGTCCACGTCGCCCAGCGGCTCGACGAGATCTGGAAGGACCTGGAGTTCCGCAGCTCGTGGTATTCGGAGAAGCAGCGCGAGCAGGCCGCGAGGATGGTCGACAAGTTCCTCGCCTGGCACCGCGACAACCCCAACGAGGTCGTCGCGCTGGAGGAGTCGTTCAAGGTCGACCTCGGCCGCGTCGTCATCAAGGGCCGCATCGACCGCGCGGAACGCGACGACCAGGGCCGCGCGGTCATCATCGACATCAAGACCTCCTCGACCGCCGTCCCGAAGGACGAGCTGGCCCGGCACCCCCAGCTCGGCGTGTACCAGTACGCGGTGATGCTCGGCGCGTTCGAGCGGCACGGGCTGATCGAGCCGGGCGGCGCGAAGCTGATCCAGGTCGGCAAGGCCGCGTTCACGGCGAAGGCGCGCGAGCAGGAGCAGCCCCCGCCCGCCGAGGACGCCGACCCCGAGTGGCCGAAGAGGCTCGTCGAGATCGTCGCCACGGGGATGGCCGGCGACGTCTTCCAGGCCAGGGCGAACGACAAGTGTCGCACCTGTCCCGTACGCTCCTGCTGCCCCGTCCATGACGAGGGCGGGCAGGTGGGTGACTGACTAGCTCGGGGGGAGCGAGGTGATCACGCCGGGAGAGCTGGCCCGGCTGCTGGAGATCCCGGCGCCGACGGAGGAGCAGGCCCGGGTGATCGAGGCGCCGATGGCGCCGATGGCGGTGATAGCCGGCGCCGGGTCGGGCAAGAGCGAGACGATGGCCGCCCGGGTGGTGTGGCTGGTCGCGAACGGCTTCGTCCGGCCGGAGCGCGTCCTCGGGCTGACCTTCACCCGCAAGGCCGCCGCCGAGCTCGGCGTGCGCGTGCGCAAGCGGCTCGACCGGCTCCGCGAGGTCCTGCCGGGCGACGAGCTGGAGCGGCTGGGCGGCGAGGCCCTGTTCGACGGCGAGCCGATGGTGTCCACGTACCACTCGTACGCGGCGCGGCTCTTCGGCGACCACGCCCTGCGCGAGGCCCTCGAACCCACGATGCGGCTGATCTCCCCGGCCGTCGCCTGGCAGATCTGCTCCCGGGTGGTGGACGCCTACCACGGCCCCATGGACCGGATCGACTGGCAGCCCGACACCGTCACCAAGGCCGTCATGGAGCTCTCAGGCGACCTGTCGGAGCACCTGCGCACGGCCGAGGACGTCCGCAAGGTCGGCGCGTGGCTCGACGAGCGGCTCGCCGTGGTGAAGAAGCCGCTCAAGGCGCAGCGCGACATCCTCGCCAAGCACGCCGTCCGCGAGCAGCTCATGCCGCTCGTCGAGGCGTACGGGCGCGCGAAGGCCGACCGCGAGGTCATCGACCACGGCGACCAGATGGCCCTGGCGGCCCGCATCGCCCACAGGCATCCCGAGGTCGGGATGATCGAGCGGTCCCGGTTCTCCGTCGTCCTGCTCGACGAGTACCAGGACACCAGCCAGGCGCAGCTCGTCCTGCTCAAGTCGCTGTTCGCGGGCGGGCATCCCGTGACGGCCGTCGGCGACCCGTGCCAGTCCATCTACGGGTGGCGCGGCGCGAGCGCCGGGAACCTGCTGCGCTTCGCCTACGACTTCCCCTCGCAGCCCGCGGCGGCCCCCGGCGGACGTCCCGTGGCGGCTCCGGTCGTCCAGCTCAGCCGCTCGTTCCGCAACGGCGAGCAGATCCTGGAGGCGGCGGCCAGGGTGCAGGAGGAGCTGCGCGCCGAGACGAAGGCCGTGCCCCGCCTCGTCCCGGGCGCCGGGCGCGAGGGGCGCGGCCGCGTCGAATGCGCCCTCTTCCCCACCGTCGAGGACGAGGCCGACCGCATCGCCGCGCGCATCGCCGGGCTCATGGCCGCCGACCCCGGGGCCGCCCCGGACGGCGGCCCCCAGACCGAGCCGCTCCGCTACTCCGACGTCGCCGTCCTCGCCCGCAAGCGGTCCCAGTTCCCGCTGATCAGGCGGGCCCTGGAGGCGCGCGGGATCCCGGTCGAGGTGGTCGGGCTCGGCGGCCTGCTCACCGTCCCGGAGGTGCAGGACGTCGTCGCCACGCTGCGCGTCATGCACGACCCGACCGCCGGCGCGTCCCTCGCCCGCCTGCTCACCGGCCCGCGCTGGCGCCTCGGCCCCCGCGACCTCGTCGCCCTCGGCCGCCGGGCCCGCGCCCTGGCCCAGGAGACGGCCCGCGACATCACCCGCCCCGAACCCGCCGCCGCGCCCGAGGAGGACCCTGGCCCCGCGCCCGGCGTCGCCGAGTCCGGCGCCGCGCCCCGCGAAGAGGCCGGCCCCTCGTTCGACATGACGTCCGCCTCCGACATCGCGCCTGGTGAGGGGGGCGAGGAAGGCGCCGGGGACGATCCCCTGCGGCAGCTCGTCAGCGAGCTGAACCAGGAGACCGGCAGCCTCGTCGACGCGCTCGACGACCTCGGCCCGCCCGACGCGTTCTCGCCCGAGGGCCACGGGCGCCTGCGCCGCCTCCGCGACGAGCTGCGCGCCCTGCGCGGACAGGTCGGGCTGCCGCTTCCCGACCTGGTCAACGAGGTCGAGCGCACGCTCGGCCTCGACATCGAGGTCGCGGCGCGGTCCGGGCTCGACCCCGTCACCGCCCGCGCCGACCTCGACGCGTTCATCGACGCCGCCGCCACCTTCGCGGGCGACGCCGAAGACCCGACGCTCGGCGCGTTCCTCGCCTACCTCAAGGCCGCCGAGACCGAGGAGTTCGGGCTGGAGGCCGGGCGGGTCGGGGAGACCGACAGCGTCAAGCTCCTTACCGTGCACGCCTCCAAGGGCCTGGAATGGCCGGTCGTCGTCGTCCCCGGGCTGGCCTACACGCCGCAGAAGAACGGATCCCCCGCCAAGGGGTCGATCTTCCCTTCGCCGCCGCAGAACGCCACCCGCTGGACGGCGAACCCGCGCGTCCTGCCGTTCATGCTGCGCGGCGACCGGGCCGACCTGCCCGCGCTGACCGGGCTGGAGAAGGACGACCTCTCCGCCTTCGACCAGGCGTGCTCCGAGCGCGACCTGCGGGAGGAGCGGCGGCTCGCGTACGTCGCGGTCACCCGCGCGTCCAGCCTGCTGATCACCACCGGGTACTGGTGGGGGTCCTCGGGGCGGCCGCTCGGCCCGTCGCCGTTCCTGGAGGAGGTGCGGGCGGTGTGCCTCGCCGGGGCCGGGTCCGTCGCCGTGTGGGCCGACCCGCCGGAGGAGGGCGCCGCCAACCCGCTGCTCGCCGACCCCGACGAGGCGCAGTGGCCCGTCGCGCCGGGGGAGCGGGGCCGGTCCGACCTGTCGGCGCGGGCGCGCTACGAGGCGGTCGTGGAGGGCGCCCGCATGGTCGAGGACGAGATGGCCGGGCGCACCCGCCACTGGGCCGGGGACGCCGGGCTGTCCGACGCCGACCGGGGGCGCATGACGGCGTGGGCGCGCGACGTCGAGCTGCTGCTCGCCGAGCGCGACCGGGGGCGCGGGGGCGACGGCCTGCTCGTCGAGCTTCCCGCGCACCTGTCGGTGTCGTCGCTGGTGTCGCTGGCCCGCGACCCGGTGGCGCTCGCGCGGCAGATCCGCCGTCCCATGCCGCGCCCGCCCGCCCCGTACGCTCGGCGCGGCACCGCCTTCCACGCCTGGCTGGAGGGCCGCTGGGGGCAGCAGCGCCTCCTCGACCCCGACGAGCTGCCCGGCGCCGCCGACGAGGGCGCCGCCGACGACGCGCACCTGGCGACGCTGCGCGAGCGCTTCGAGCGGTCGGAGTGGGCGGCGCGCGAGCCGCTCGACATCGAGGTGCCGTTCGAGACCGTCATCGGCGACCGGCTGGTCCGGGGCCGGATGGACGCCGTGTTCCGGTCCCGGGACGGCGGGTACGAGGTCGTCGACTGGAAGACCGGCTCCCCGCCGCGCGGGGACGAGGCCCGGTTCGCCGCCGTGCAGCTCGCCGCGTACCGGCTGGCGTGGGCCGAGCTCGCCGGGGTGGGGGTCGATCGGGTCAGCGCCGCGTTCCACTACGTCTCCGCCGAGGTCACGGTCCGTCCCGCGGACCTGCTCGACGCCGCCGGGCTCGCGGCGCTGCTGGACGGCGTCCCCGCCGCCTGAGGGTTTCGCCGCCGCCCCCTGTTCACCGTGCGTGGTTTCGGGGATGATCCGGGCAACCATCCGAGGAGGCGACGTGTCGGTGACCCATGACGAGAAGGTGGTACGGGAGTTCTCCAAGCAGGCGGCCGGGTTCTCCGACCCGAGGCTGAACGCGGCCTTCACCCGCCACCTGGACCGGCTCGTCCGGTTCATGGACCCCGAGCTCGACCTGGAGGACGTCGTGCTGGAGGTCGCCGCGGGGACCGGGATGGTGGCCCGCGCGATCGCCCGCCGCGTCCGGCACGTGACGGCGCTGGACCTCACGCCCGCGATGCTCGCCGAGGGCAAGCGCGACGCCGACCACGCCGGCCTCACCAACGTCACCTTCGCGCACGGCGACGCCACCGCCCTGCCCTACCTCGACCGGTCGTTCACCCTCGTGGTCACCCGCTTCTCATTGCACCAGGTCGCCGACCCGGAGGCCGTCGTGCGGGAGATGGCCCGGGTCAGCCGCCCCGGCGCGGCGCTGATCATC
The DNA here is from genome assembly GCF_040492065.1 of Actinomadura sp. NPDC000929. Taxonomy (NCBI): domain Bacteria; kingdom Bacillati; phylum Actinomycetota; class Actinomycetes; order Streptosporangiales; family Thermomonosporaceae; genus Actinomadura; species Actinomadura sp. NPDC000929. The sequence goes on from NZ_JBEUPA010000011.1 coordinate 13,637, forward strand.
GCCGACCTGGTCCGGCCCGAGGGGCTGGACGGCGACCCCGACCGCATCGAGCGCCTCCGCGACCCCTCGCACGGCGAGGCCCTCACCGAGGCGCGGATCGCCGAGCTCGTGGCGGCGGCGGGCGCGGAGGTCAAGCGCGCCGACCGGTTCGACCACACCCGCCCGCTGGACCCGTGGCTGGAGTTCTCGCACACCCCCTCCGACACCGCGGAGCAGATCAGGCGGGAGCTGCGGGACGAGCTGGCGGGCGGCCCCGCGACCGGCATGCGCCCGAGCATGGTCGACGGCGTCCTGCACTTCACGCACTCCTACGTCTTCCAGCAGGCCATCGCCGGGTAGACGTTTTTTCGAGCAAACTTTCGACGCGTGTGACGCGTGTGGTCTATGTTGTCGAACATGGGTTCTAGCACCGCGCGTGCTCTCGACCGCGAGCCGGCCGCGCTGGCGATGCGCATCGGCGTGGTCGCGGCCGAGGCCGCCCTCGCCACCTTCGCCCGCAACCTCGACCTGGACGACCTTGAGGACGGCGTCGACTTCCAGGGCGCCATCGGGCCCGCCGAGTGGCCGGTGTTCTCCCTGGTCATCGACACCCTCGCCGAGGCCGGGCCGGGCGACTTCCGGACGCTGGACGAGCGCCGCGCCGACGCCCTCAACGACCTCGCCCGCATCTGCATGGCCGCCAAGCGGAGCGCCGGCGCCGCCTGACCCTCGGGACGGGGCACGCCCGGGACCTCGCGGCCCTGGGCCCGGGCGTTTCCCTCATCGGTCGCCGGCGGCCGGCCGCTTGACCTTGCCTGTGCTGGTGCGGGGCAGTTCCCGGACGAACCGGATGTCGCGCGGGACCTTGTACCGGGCCAGGTGCGCGCGCACGTACTCCTTGAGCTCGTCCTCGGTGACCGACGCCCCCTCGGTCCTGACGACGTGCGCGGCGAGCCGCTGCCCGAACCTCTCGTCGTCCACCCCGGTCACCGACGCCTCCGCGACGTCCGGGTGGCCGCCGAGGAGGTCCTCCACCTCGGCGGGGAACACGTTCTCCCCACCCGAGACGATCATGTCGTCGGCGCGGCCGTCGATGAACAGCCGTCCCGCCGCGTCGAAGTGCCCGAGGTCGCCGGTGCCGGTCAGGCCGTCCCGCGTCCGCCTGCCGCCGCCCCCCGTGTACCCGGCGAACCGCAGGCCGCCGCCGGTGTAGACCTCCCCGGTCTCGCCGGCGGGCAGCTCCCGCCCGTCCTCCCCGAGCACCTTGATCGTGAGCCGGAAGGACGGCCTGCCGACCGTGCCGGGCGCGGCCCGCAGGTCCTCGGGCGTGGCGATCGTGGCCCACCCGGTCTCGGTCGCGCCGTACACGTTGACGAGCACGTCGCCGAACGCGTCCATGAACGCCTCGGACAGGTGCGGGTGCAGCGCCGCCCCGCCGCAGACGACCGCCCGCAGCGCCGGGGTCGGCGGCGCGTCCCGCACGTCCAGGATCCGCTGGAGCATCACCGGCACCGCCACGAGCGCCTCCGCCCGGCAGTCCGCGATCGTCTCCAGCACCTGCCGGGGCTCGAAGCGGCGGGACAGGACGAGCGGCATCCCCATGGCGAGCCCGACCGTGGTGTAGGCGAAGCCGAGCAGGTGGAAGAGCGGGGGCCCGATGACGATCGGCGCGCCCGACCGGACGGGGACGCGCATCAGGTGGCTCAGGGCCGCGGGCAGCAGCGACGAGGCGGACAGGTCGTGCCGCGCCCCCTTGGGCGTGCCGGTCGTCCCGGACGTCATCAGGACCACCCGGCTCGCCCGCTCGGGCTTGACGGGCTCGGGAGCGGTCTCCGCGACGAGCGAGTCGAGCGCCCCGCCGCCGTCGGCCCAGGCGACGACCCGTTCCCCGCCGAACCCCGACTCCTCGACGGCCGGCCCGAACTCCTCGTCATGGACGAGGAGTTCGATCTCCTCGCGTTCGACGACCTGGCCCAGTTGCCTGCCGGAGAAGTCGGTGTTCAGCAGCACGACGTCGTTGCCGAGCCGCGTCGCCGCGAGAACCGTCTCGACGAACCCCCGGTGATTGCGGCACAGGATCCCGATCTTCCCGTCGCCCGCACGGCCGGCGAGCGCCGTGGCGAGCGACGCGGCCCGCCGTTCGAGCTCCGCGTAGGTCAGCGCCCCGCGCTCGTCGATGAGGGCCGTCCGGTCGGGGAACCGCAGCGCGGCCATCGCGCCGAGCGTCGCGGGGACGGGCCCGTACCGCGCGTACGGGAACAGCAGCCGCGCGGCCCGATCAGGCCGGACGGGCCGCACCAACCCGGCGTCCCGCACCGCCCGAGCCGCCTTGACTCCCGCCTCCGCAGCACCCCGCACCCGCTCAAGCAACAGCACGTCACTCCTCCGATGACCCGGCTTCGCTCCCCGCATACCCGGCTCTCGGCCGAGCAAAGGCCTCTTCTAGCGATGGCCAACGTCGAGTGTGCCGCAGGGCGACGTCGGTCAGGAGGGGAGATCCAGGGCCGCGGGCGGGTTGAAGCGGGACGGGACGGGGTCGCTCCACCGCAGCGGTGACGCTCCGGCCGTCTCGACGACGTCGGTGACGGTGAACTCGACCAGCCGTTCGGCGCCCGGCACCGCGGCTGCGCGCGCGGGGTCCCAGTCGGTGCGGGCGGTGCCGGTGAGCTGGAGGACGCCGCCGGTGCGCCAGTCGCAGAAGAGCAGTCCGGCCCGGGGCCGGACCTCCAGGTTGCCGAGCGTGTTGAACATGGCGTTGCCGGCGTAGTCCGGCCAGCGCAGCACGGTCGGCGACGGCGCGTGCACGAAGCCGGGAGCGCCGCCGCGGTGGGAGGCGTCGGCGTGGCCGTCGGGGCCGGCGGTGGCGATGAAGAAGGTGTCGGCGCCGGTGATCCACCGCTGCTGGTCGCCGGTCAGGGCGCGCGACCGGCGCGGCGCGGACGGCGTGGCCTGCTCCCAGCGGGGCTGCCGCTTCTGGATGTACTTGGGGCAGTTGGAGTACACCTGGTCGAGATCGACGCGCAGGCCGCGCGCGGTCGGGACGGCTCGGCCGTTCATCCGCATCCGGCGGTGCCGGGCCGGTTCGACGGCCAGCATGCCGACCGGGGCCGGTTCGGTGAGCCGGTCGTGCAGCGGGTCGCCGGGCGCGGGACGGGCGTCGATCGCGAGGGTGCGGTCGTCCTCGGCGTGCAGGAAGCCGGGCCGCCCGGTGAGCAGGGTGGCCCACATGCGTTCCCGGTCGTCGGCGGCGCCCAGGACCAGCATCGGCTGCTGGAGCAGGAACCCGCGCGCGACCTCGGGGACCTCCGCGCGGACGGCGCGGGAGGAGAACGCGCCCTGGTCCAGCAGCCCGGCGCGCCGCTGGGCGGCTCGTTCGCCTCGGTGGTAAACGTCGGCCGCCACGGCGGCCTCCTTTCGACGTGCCGGTCGGTCAGAAGAATCCGCAGGTGGGGGCCGCTCCGCTGGGCGCGGGTGCGGTGTCGGCGCCGGAGGGCGCGTAGATCTCCAGGCGGGTCCCGTCGGGGTCGGTGAAGAAGACGCCTCCGGAGGAGGCGCCCTCGCCGTGCGGGACGACGCCGTCGTGGGCGAACGCGGCGTCCAGGTCGCGCAGCACCTGCTCGGCGGCCCCGACCTCCTCGATCGTCTCGACCTGGAAGGACAGGTGGTGCAGGCCCGCCGAGCGGGTCGCGAAGACGGTGTCGCTCTGCTCCCACAGGGTCAGCACCAGCCGCCCGTCCCGGCCGAGGAAGGCCCAGCGGCGGCCAGGCTCGTCGCCCCGGGCCTGCACCTGGAGTCCGAAGACGCGCAGGTAGAAGGGCAAGGACCGATCCAGGTCGTTCACGTTCAGCCCCACGTGCCCCGTCTGCAGGGACTTGATGGCGACCGTCTCCATGACACACCTCGCAAACCCGGGCCGTCGCGCCCGGTCTCGATCTAACTGGCAAACTGAAGATAAGAGGTTAGAGGCGTGGCGTCAACCGGCTAAGGCGGGATAGGCGGGTAGAATCGAGGTGTGCAGCCGGAAGACGGAACCGCCAGGCGGGACGCCGCGGACCCTCGTCCGCTGGTCGGGGAGCCGCTCTGTCTCGACCTGCTCAACACCCGGTGGGTCGAGGACGGCGTCCGGCGCGACCTGCTCGACTCCACCGACGGCCTCGCCGTCTGGCTGCGGTCGGCCGGGCTGGACGGACGCGCGGCGGCCACCCGGGCGGCGCTCGACGCCGCCGTTCAGACCCGCGACATCCTTCTGACGCTCGTGGACGAGGGCCCGTCCCCGCAGGCGGTGGCCGCGCTCAACGGCGTCCTGGAACGCGGCGCGCTGCATCACCGGCTCGGGCCCGACGGCCCGGAGAGCCATCCGCGGACCGACGACCCGGCCTGGCTGCCGTCCTGGTCGGCCGCCGCCGACTACCTGCGCCTCATGGCCGACAGTCCCGAGCGGATCAAGCCCTGCGCGCATCCCAGCTGCGTGCTCCACTTCCACGACACGACCAAGAACGGCACCCGGCGCTGGTGCTCCATGGCGGTCTGCGGGAACCGGGCCAAGGCCGCCCGGCACTACGAGCGCGCGAAGACCGGACGTTAGGCGCGCGGCGGTGGAGCGGGCGTGCCCGGCCTGATCGAGTCGATCAGGGCGGTGCGCACGGCGTGGACGGCGGGGGAGCGCCAGCGGGAGGCCGGTTCGGCGAGCCAGAGGTGGTGCCGGGACAGGCCGGCGGGCAGGGGCAGCTCGACGAGCGCGCCGGCGGCGAGTTCGTCGGCGACCGTGACCGTGGGCAGCAGCGTGACGCCGAGGCCCGCCGCCGCGCAGCGCTTCGCCGTCTCGACGCCGCCGAAGCGGGGCGGGTCCGCCGCGGGGTCGGCGGCCTTGACGAGGGCGGCGAGCTCGTCGCTGTAGGAGCAGCCTTCCTCCAGGAGCAGGACGCCGGTCGCGGCCAGCTCCGCCGGGGTGGGGGGCCGGTCCTGGGGGAGGACCGTGGCCGCCGCCCCGACGAGAGACAGGGGCCGGGCGCCTAGGTCGACGAGGTCCGCCCCGGACGGGTCCGGCGAGGGGTCGAGGACGAGCGCGAGGTCGGCGCGGCGGTCGGCGAGGGCGGTGAGAGCGGTCCGCGTGTCGGCGGGGAACAGCGACAGGGTCACGTCCGGGAGCCGCGCCCGCAACCGGGGCAGGAGGGGCGCGAGCCAGTAGGCGCACACGGACTCCGGCGCCCGGACCCGCACCGGGCCGGACGGCTCGGTGGCGGCGGCGCCGACCTCGGCGAGCATGCGCTCCTGGAGGTCGAGGACGCCCCGGGCGTGCTCGGCGAGCAGCGAACCGGCGCGGGTGGGGGAGACGCCGCCGGGGCGGCGGTCGAGCAGCGGCGTCCCGGCGAGGCGCTCCAGCGCCTGGACGTGCGCGGTGACCGTGGACTGCACGAAGCCGAGCTCCGCCGCGGCGGCGGTCATCCCGCCGGTGCGCAGGACGGCCAGGAAGGTGGTGAGAAGGCGCGTGTCCATCGAGTTTCCCGATGTGCTCGATCAATAACCATCGTTGGACGCGATGCTAGTCCTTGGAGCAGACTGCCCGCATGAGCGACAGCGCACAAGTACTCCGCTACACCGCATTCGACGTGGACGGCGAGGGCGGCAACCCCGCCGGGGTCGTCCTGGACGCCCGGGGCCTGGACGACGCGCGCATGCAGGAGATCGCGGCCGAGGTCGGGTTCTCCGAGACGGCCTTCCTCGTGGACGAGGGCGGCGCGCCCGGCCGGTTCGCGATCCGCTACTTCAGCCCGCTGGCCGAGGTCGCCTTCTGCGGGCACGCCACGATCGCGACCGCCGTCGCGCTGGCCGAGCGCCAGGGGACGGGGACCGTGAGGCTGAGGACCCCGGCCGGCGAGATCGGGGTCGAGACGAGGGAGGCGGGCGGCCGCGTCCTCGCCACCCTCACGAGCGTTCCGCCCACCGTCCGGGCCGTGGAGGAGGCCGATCTCGCCGCCGCGCTGGCCGCGCTGCGCTGGGAGGCCGGGGAACTCGACCCGCAACTGCCGCCGCGCATCGCCAACGCGGGCAACGACCACCTGGTCCTGGCGGCGTCCACGCGCGCGCGGCTCGCCGACCTCGACTACGACTGGGAAGCCCTCGGCGAGCTCATGGCGCGCCGCGGCTGGACGACCGTCCACCTCGTCTGGCGGGAGAGCGAGACGGTCTTCCACGCGCGCGACCCGTTCCCGCCCGGCGGGGTCGTGGAAGACCCGGCGACCGGCGCCGCCGCGGCGGCCTTCGGCGGGTACCTGCGCTCGCTGGGCCTCGTCTCCGCCCCCGCCGAGATCACCGTCAACCAGGGGGAGGACATGGGCCGTCCCAGCCGGCTGCTGGTGGACGTCCCCCCGGGGGACGCGGGCGTCGGCGTGAGCGGCACCGCCGCGCCGATGGGCTGACCGGCGGCGTCCAGTAGCGTCGGGCCATGCCGAACTCGACCGCTGCCGTGACCGCAGACGATCTCGACCTCGCCGTCCAGTTGGCCGTCGCCGCTCTGCGGGAGGCGCCGCCGGAGGCCTGGGACGGGAAGGCCGGGTCGCTCGAATGGAGCTGCTGGGAGACCGTCGAGCACCTCAGTGACGACCTGTTCGCCTACGCCGCCCAGATCGCGCCGAGGACGCCGCCGGCGGACGGCGAGGTGCCGTTCGTCTGGGAGAGCCGGCGTCCCGGCGGGCCGGCCAACGCCGTCCACGCCGACAGGAGCGCCGGGCCCGCGGGGCTGTTGCAGGTGCTGGACGCGTGCGGCGGGATGCTGTCCGCCGTGGTCCGCCGCACGCCTCCGGACGTCCGCGCGCACCACACCTTCGGCGCATCGGACGCCGAGGGGTTCGCCGCGATGGGGATCGTCGAGACCCTCGTCCACATGCACGACCTCGCGGACGGCTTGGGGCTGTCGTGGGAGCCGCCCGCCGACCTGTGCGCCCGCGTGCTGGGACGCCTGTTCCCCGGCGCGCCGCAGGACACCGACCCCTGGTCGACGCTGCTGTGGGCCACCGGTCGCGGGGACCTGCCCGGCCACCCGCGCGTGACGTCCTGGCGCTGGTACGGAAGCCCCCGCGGCTGACGGCCGTCTCGCTCAGCGCCGGTAGTGGAAGGCCGGCTTGGGGTGCATCAGAAAGTCGTGGTGGGAGATGTTCCAGGCGTAGGCGCCGGCCATGGCGAAGGCGATGACGTCGCCTGGCGCGAGGGGCGGCACGAGGACGTCGCGTGCGAACACGTCCTTCGGGGTGCAGAGCTGGCCGACCAGGGTCGCCGGGCGCTCCGGGCCGTTCGCGGTCAGAACCTCGAAAGGCTGATCGTGGCCCTTCGTCACGGGAGTCCGCAGGTGGTGGGTGCCGCCTCTGAGAATGGCGTAGGTCTCTCCGCGCGTGGTCTTCACGTCCAGGACGTCGGTGACGTACCAGCCGTGGTAGGCGGTCATCGCCCGTCCCGGCTCTATGCGGACTTTCGCTGGAATGTGCCTTAGGCCTGCCCCGTAGGTCTGCCAGTCGAAGCGGGCCTCCGGGGAGGTGTAGTCCACCGCCATTCCGCCGCCGACGTTCAATTCGGGGTCGTCCACTCCTCGGGAACGGAGCCAGGGGATCGCCCATTCCGCTATCCGGTGGGCCAGTTCGAGCATCACCGGAGCGTCCAGGCCGGATGCCAGATGGGCGTGGACGCCTCGAAGCGTGAGGTGCGGGTGCTCGGTCAAAAGGCGGGCGCAATGGTCGAAGGCGTCCTCGTCCATGCCGAAAGGGCCGCTCATGGTGAGGGCGGCGTCCGGCACGTTCACGGGCAGATTCGCGCGGAGCAGGACGTCGGCGGGCCCCATACCGGCGAGGCGGACCAATTCGTTAGGGCTTTCCACGTGGATCCGGTCGGCCTTCAGCGTGCGTGCGGACTCCAGTTCGTCAGCGGTCTTCCCTGGGCCGCCGAAAGCCACGGGCTTGCCGGGGAGGGTCTCCCGGACGTGGGCGAGTTCGCCGCCGGACGACACCTCCAGGCCGTCGACGTGGGGCGCGAGAGTCCGGAGGATCTCGGCGTCCGGGTTGGCTTTGACGGCGTAGAAGACCTCCGTGCCGTGCAGCGCGGCACGGATGCCGCGGACGTGGGCTTCGAGGCCGGGAAGGTCATAGACGTAGGCGGGGTACCGGTCGAGGCCGAGCGCGAGGTCGTTCACAGCGGTCGGGACGCGGCGAGCGGGTTGGGGACGGGGACGTAGGCCGCGCCGCGGTCGGCCGTCCGCGACCAGCGGGTGCGGAGGTTGGCCTTGGCGGGCAGCGGCACACCGGCGAGAAGAGCCCTCACCTGCGGGTGGCGGTCATAGGCGGCGAAGTGCTTGCGCGCGGTGCGCCAGAGGGTCTCGTCCAAGGGCGGGTGGAGGTCGGCCACGGCGGCGGCTATCTCGGTGAGGTGGTTGACGAGGAGGCAGTAGACGACACGGTTCCAGCCCTCGTCGGGGGAGTAGGTGAGCCCCTCGGCCACGCGGGAGGGGAGATGCGACAGATCCCACTGGCCGGCGGTCAGTTTGGTGCCCTCCATGTCGCGGAAGACGGCATGGACCGGCATCCCGTCGGCGCCGACGCAGACGAGGACGTTCTGCAGATGAGGTTCCAGGACGACGCCGTGGTCCAGATAGGTGCCCAGGACAGGCGGTGCCACATGGGCTACGTACGCGTCCCACCAAGCTTGGGCGCCCTCCAGAGACGAGAGGGCGGGCAACCCGGCGAGGACCGCGTTATAGGGATCGGCCAGGGCTCCCGCAAGGAGAGGCGTGCCGGGAAGGGATCTGACGCCCTGCCGCAGGATCACCCCTAGGCCCTCGTACAGGCGTCGGTCAGGGAGGGCCACGCTGCGGTAGGCGGGTTCTCTGAGAAACGTGGCGTTCAGCTTCTCCAGGATGGGCGGCAGCACTTCGTCGAGCGTCATCGCCCCGGTCAGCTCGTACCAGGCGTTCTTACGGACGCAGTTGGTGATGCGCACGTCGAGGCTGAACTTGCAGAACACGTCGGCGTCCGGCAGGTACGCGGTCCGGACGGACGAGGTGGGCACCGCCTCCATGCCGGATGGACCGAGATTGACCAGAGAGCCGTTCGCCAAAGCCTTCTGCAAGACGGGATTGTCCGCCAGCAAGGAGAACTGCCACGGGTGAACGGGAAGCAGCCGACGTCCGGGCGGCGCCGAGGGGCCGTGCGCCTCCAAAGCCGCGAACGCCTCCGCGGCCCCCTCCTCGGCGACGAGTTCCGCAGCAACGGCCAGCCACAGCGGACGGAATCGAGCCCTCGCCTCAGGCGCGTAGGCCAGCCACTCCTCCGGCGACCCTTGGCGGGCCTTGGGGGACGGGTGGAAACGGTGCCCCGCGACAAGGGACTGCTCTGACCCGATGTAGTCGATGGAGCGGTCCTCAGCGGACTCGCCCCTGGCGGCGAGGATCGCGGTGAGCGCGGTGTGGCTGTCATCCACCTGGACGAGGAACTCCGCGTTAGGGGAGCCGGTCGCCAGTTCCAGCTCGCCCGCGACCAGGTTCGCCAGCCTGCCCCAGGCGGTGGGTATCCAGTCGTCCTCGCGGCGCTCCTCGTAGGGCGGCGCCAGGCGGTAGGTCGCCCCGACCGGAGGGCGCGCCAGTCCCGCACGCAGCACGACCCCCGCGCGGGGCAGTCGGAACACCAGGCGGGCGCCGTCCGGCCAGACCTGCTGCTCCGGCCCGCACACCTCCCGGATCAGGCAGTTGAGCAGGGCGGTCGCGGTCGCGTCGTCGGCCGTGACGGCCGGTTCTGTCAGCAGCACGTCGTGTCCAGTAGGTAGTTGGGCCCCGGCGGGCCGTAGTGCTTGTTGATGTCGGCCGCGCCCGTCCTCGCCTTGTCGACGAGGGTCCCGGCGGTGACCATGGCCTTGCCGGGCAGCGTGCCGGCGTCGAGCGTGCGGGCGCGCAGGAACGCGTCCTCGGGCCCGAGGGCCGCGTCGAGCCGTTCGCGGATCATCCGGCGCCCGGCCCGCCAGGGGAGCAGGCCGCGCTCGGCCAGGCCCAGCGCGGGCGCCGCGGCGCACAGATGCAGGGTGATGGTGACGAAGACGCGGGCGAGCGCCTCAGGGTCGGACGTCGTCATCCGGTGGTCGACGAGGTCGCGAGGGTCCGTGTCAGGGGTGGGCGTGACGCGCTCGCGGAGGCGGGACGGGTCGATGAGCGCACCGTCGTTGTCCTTGATGAGGAGGCGCAGCGGAGACTCGTCCAGGACGAGCGCCACGTTCTGCTGATGCGCCTCCAGCGCTATGCCGTACCGGAACAGCGTGACGTTCCAGGAGAGCAGTGCCGACAGGTAGGCGCCGAACAGTTCCTCGACGTCCCAGCGCTCGATGACGTGACCGCGGTCCGGTGCCTCGGCGAGCAGGGCAGCGACAGGGACGATGTGTGCGCGCGCGGTCTCGGACGGGAAACGGCGCACGAGATAGCCGAGAAGCGGGTCGTCGGCGTGGCCGTAGGTCTGTTCGTCGGCGAGGAGCACGGCAAGCGACGGCTCCTGCAGAAGTACCTGGCGCAGAATCCGCTCGACGAGCGCGCCGTCCGGGAGGGTGCCGGGCATGATGGTGCGCCGGTTGCGCAGCCCGAGGGTGCTCGTCGGCAGCGGCATCTTCACGTGGTCGAGCGGTGCCGCGGCGACCGTCCGCATCGACAAGGTGGGCGTGACGTGCAAGTACGGCTCGGGCGCGAGGGAAACGCCGGGCCGGGAGCGCACCTGCCGCGCCGCCAGCGGATGGACGGGAAACAGCGCTCCGGCCGCGTCGTCCAAGCGCAGGCCGACGTCGGACGGCCTGGGCCACCATGCGGGGAGCGTCCCGGCCAGCGTCGCGTTCGGCACGGCCGCCCAGCGCAGCGGGAACGACGGCGCGAACTCGGGTGCGTAGCGGCTCAGTTCGCCCAGGGAGAGTCCGGAACGGCTCCGGCCCGTCGGATGCACGGGGTGGTCGTTGTAGGCCGCCAGCGTCTCGTAGAACGTGCCGGGGCCCTTGCGCAGCTCGGCAGGGAGGCGGCCCAGCCGCCTGTGGACGGCCGGACGCGCGTCGTCGTGCAGCTTGATGGTCGCCAGGGCCTCAAGGCACTCGCGCTCGAAGGACGCCGTGTCGTCACGCGGGTCGGAGACCAGGCGAACGGCATGGAAGACGTCGTTCAGCCTCAGGCCCTGCCCAGGATCCACGACGAGTTCCGAGAGGAAGGCGGGCCGGGCCTCCAGAAGACGCACTGTACGGCCCGGAAGCTCCAACGCGTGGCCCCGGACGAATCGCCTCAGGCCCGCGTAGTCCTCCCTCAGCAACGCGTCCAGAACGCGGGCCGCGAGCGGGCCCTCGCCATCGTCGCCCGTCACGCGATCGTCCAGTCGTGGGTCGCGCGGAACCGCGCCAGGGCGGCGTTCACTTCGTCCGGTCCGGGACCGATGGCGCGCACGGTGCCGAGGTAGTCGCGGTTGGTCCGGGTGAGGGAGACCGTGTCGCCCACCGCGCGCTGAGGACGGTACGCCAGCCGCACCGGGCCGTCCTCGAACCGCAGGGGGCCGGGAGCCGCGGTGAGCGTGCCGCAGCGATCGGCGATGACCGGCTCGGCGACGGCATGGCGCGGACGGGGGACCCACCGCCCCGGAAGGGCCGCCCCGAGATGGACCCGCAGGATCTGCTCGAAGAGGGGCGCATCCAGCAGATCGGCCAGCAGGAAGTCGCAGTGGTCGCCGATCAGCCGGTAGTTCACCTCGATGACGCGGGCGCGCCCCTCATGGACGACGAACTCGGTGTGGCACGCCCCGAAGCCGACCCCCAGCGCCTCCAGCTGCCGCAGGACCTCCCCGGTCTCCGGGGGAGGGGGCGCCCACTCAAGCCGTTCCTCCACGAAGAACGGCGGCGGCGAGAGCGTCGTGCGGAACGAGCCCAGCACCCGCAGTTCCCGCCCGTCGCCCAGCGTCTCCAGCGTGTGGAGACGGCCCGGCAGGTACTCCTCGGCCACGAGCGGATCGCCGCGGCGGGCCCTGATCTCCTCCACCCGGGCGGCCAGTTCCACGGCGTCGTGGACGAGGAACACGTCCTCGCTCGCCACGCCCTCGCGCGGCTTGACGACGAGCGGATACGGCGCGTCCGCCGGGACCCGGCCCGCGTCCGCCGAGAAGACCGGGTCGAGGGACGCCAGGTGCCGCCGCATGAGCGCCTTGTTCTTCGCGCGGGTCGCCGCCCGCCAGTCCTTGGCGGGCAGGCCGAAGTACGCGGCGGCCAAGGCGGCGGGCGCCTGCAGGAAGTCGCTGTTGGAGAACACGGCGGCGGGCCGGCCCCCGCCGCGCGCGGTGGTGTCCTCGACGCGCGCGATGATGTCGCGGAAGTCGGAGACGTCGCACTCGACCACCGGCACGCCGGCGTCGTGGTCGGCGGGACGGTCGGTGAGGAGCGTGACGTCGAGGCCCAGGCGCGCGGCGGCGGGCAGGAACCCGTGCGTCACCGAGTCGGTCGCCTTGCCGGCGACCAGGTAGAGAGAGGCGGCCACGACCGGCCCTTCCAGTGAGTGAGGTAAGCCTTGCCTAACTCGCAGTGATCAACCATAGTGGCCGGGGCGCCCTCCGCACGCAAGAACGATGGCACCGCGTGTCCCGGCCCGTCCCGCGATCCGCCAGGATGGGCCCATGGATCTTGTCGACCGGTGGGTGGCGCTGGCGGGGCCCCACACCCGGCACATCGGGACCGAGCTCGACCAGCGCTACGGGGAGCCGCACCGCCGCTACCACACCCGCGCGCACCTCGCCGCGGTGCTCGATCTCGTGGACGAGCTGGCCGGGCACGCCGAGGACCCCGACGCCGTCCGGATCGCCGCCTGGTTCCACGACGCCGTCTACGACCCCGAGCGCGCCGACAACGAGGAGCGCAGCGCCCGCCTGGCCGCGCGCATGCTCGCCGACACCGACCTCCCGGAGGCGGTCGTCGCGCGGGTCGTCCGCCTCGTCGAGCTGACCGCCACGCACGCCCCGGAGGAGGACGACCGGGACGGGCAGGTGCTCTGCGACGCCGACCTCGCCGTCCTCGGCGCGGAGCCCGAGCAGTACGCGGCCTACGCGGCGGCCGTCCGCGAGGAGTACGCGTTCGTCCCCGACGAGTTCTTCCGCGCCGGACGGGCCGAGGTCCTCAACGGCCTCCTGGCCCTGCCCCGGCTCTTCCACACGCCCGCCGCGCGCGAGCGCTTCGAGGAGCGCGCCCGCGGCAACATGCGGACCGAACTCCTCCTCCTCAACGCCTAGACGCCGAGCCGGCCGTCCGGCACCGGCCGGGGCCGGGACGCCTTGCGGCGGCGCAGGCCCGCCTCGGTCAGCCGCAGGAGCAGCTCCTGGCAGCCCACCGCTTCGGCGCCCTGGAGCAGCGCCGCCTCGTACAGCTCCGACGGGACGTCGTAGTGGTCGCGCTCGAACGCCCGCGGCGGCATGCCCAGTTCGGCGGCGAAGACGTGCAGTTCCTCGTAGGACACGTCGCTGACCATGTGCGACCACACGCGGCCCCGCGCGGGCCACAGCGGCGGGTCGATGAGGATCAAGGCCACTCCCGCGATCGAGGCAAGGGGATCCCCTACTGTGATTCTCCAGTCTCGGGGAACCCGAGGGGTCGGGACGTCCGGAGACCCCGGACAGAGGTAACTCAGCCCGACATTACGACATGCGAAGGGGCATGCAGGTGAACGATGTAGTCGCCTACATCCAGGCGGACCGCGACCGGTTCGTCGCCGACCTCAAGGAGTGGCTGGCGATCCCGTCCATCTCCGGGGACCCGGCGCACGCCGAGGATGTGCGCACCTCCGCCGGATGGCTCGCCGAGTACCTGCGAGGGCAGGGCTTCCCCACCGTCGAGGTCTGGGAGACCCCCGGCCTGCCGGCGGTGTTCGCCGAATGGCCCGCCGAGGACCCGGAGGCTCCCGCGGTCGTCGTCTACGGGCACCACGACGTCCAGCCGGTCGAGCCGCTGGAGGAATGGGAGACCGACCCGTTCAAGCCCGTGGAGAGGGGCGACCGGCTCGTCGGGCGCGGCGCCTCCGACGACAAGGGCCAGGTCTTCTTCCACACCCTCGGCATCCGCGCGGCGCTCGCCGCGTCCGGGCGGCAGGCCCCGCCCGTCACCGTCAAGCTGCTGGTCGAGGGCGAGGAGGAGTCCGGCTCGGTGCACTTCGCCGAGCTGCTGCGCACCCACCGCGACCGGCTCGCCTGCGACGCCGTCGTCATCAGCGACACCACGATGTGGGCGGCGGACGTGCCGTCCATGTGCACCGGCATGCGCGGCCTCGCCGAGGCCGAGGTCACGCTGCGGGGCCCGGACGGCGACCTGCACTCCGGCTCGTTCGGCGGCGCCGTCCCCAACCCGCTCCACGCGATGGTCTCGCTGCTCGCCGCCCTGCACGACGACGACGGCCGCGTCGCCGTCCCCGGCTTCTACGACGACGTCGTCCCGCTCAGCGACGAGGAGCGGGAGCTGTTCGCCAAGCTGCCGTTCGACGAGGCCGAGTGGCTGCGCACCGCCGGGAACAGCCGCGCCGCTTACGGCGAGAAGGGCTACACCACCCTCGAACGCGTCTGGGCGCGGCCGACCGCCGAGATCAACGGCATGTGGGGCGGGCACACCGGTCCGGGCGGCAAGACGATCGTCCCCCGCGAGGCGCACGCCAAGATCTCGTTCCGGCTCGCCGCCGGGCAGGACCCCCGCAAGATCCAGGAGTGCTTCGAGGCGTGGGTCGCCGAGCAGGCGCCGCCCGGCGTCGAGGCCGAGGTCCGCGTGTCCGGCGGCGGCGTCCGGCCCTGCTTCTCGCCGATCGACTCGCCCGGCGTGAAGGCCGCCCGGCGCGCCATGGAGCGGGCGTTCGGCACCGAGGTGCTGTTCACCCGCGAGGGCGGCAGCGGCCCCGAGGCCGACATCGCCGACATCCTTGACGCGCCGCTGATCTTCGTCGCGGTCGGGCTGGACGGCGACCGCATCCACGCCCCCAACGAGAAGGTCGAGATCCCCCTGCTGCTCAAGGGCGCCGAGACCGCCGCCTACCTGTGGGAAGAACTCGCGGCCGCGCTGCGCTGAACACGCAGGAGAGGAGCACGATGACCGACGCCCCGACGGACAGTCCGCACGCCCCGCTGGAGTGGCTCGCGCTCGCGCGCGGCACGCTCGACCGCGTCGCGCTGAACCGGCGCGACGAGGCCTGGCTGGACGAGGCGTGGGCCGACCCCAGGACGCGCGTCCTGGTCATCGAGGACGGCCGGTCGCCGGTCGCCTTCGAGCCCGTCCCCGCGCTCGTCCTCGTCCCGCCGGACCAGGCGCCGGACGGCGACCGGTGGCTCCTCGGCGTCGACGGCGACGGCGTCGCCCACTTCGGGGTGAGCGGCCCGCTGCCCGTCATCGAGGGGGCGGAGCCGGCCGGGCTCCGCCGCGTCGGCGCCCTTCTCGGCGACCAGGACTCCGGCCTGCTCACCCACGCCGTCGCCCTGGAGCACTGGCACGCGACCCACCGGTTCTGCCCGCGGTGCGGCGCGGAGACGCGCGTGGCGTCCGCCGGGCACGTGCGCGTCTGCCCCGAGGACGGCTCGCAGCACTTCCCCCGCGTCGACCCCGCCGTCATCATGCTGGTGACGGACGAGGCCGACCGCGTGCTGCTGGCCCGCGGCCCGCAGTGGCCCGCCGACCGCCGCTCGATCCTCGCCGGGTTCGTCGAACCGGGCGAGTCCCTCGAACAGGCCGTCGCGCGGGAGGTGCAGGAGGAGGTCGGGCTGCCCGTCCGGGACGTCCGCTACCTCGGCAGCCAGCCGTGGCCGCTCCCGCGGAGCCTCATGCTCGGGTTCACCGCGAAGACGGACGGGGACCTCCCGCTGCGCCCCGACCCCGAGGAGATCCTGGACGCCGCCTGGTACACGCGCGAGGAGCTGCGCGCGGCGATCGACGCGGGCGAGATCGTCGCGCCGGGCCCGCTGTCCATCGCCGCCCAGATCATCATGCGCTGGTACGGCGGCGAGCTTCCCAAGATGCCGCCGTTCTAGGGGCGTGCGAAAGGCCCGCCGACCGTCCGGTCGGCGGGCCTTTCTCGTGGGTCTCAGCCCGCGTCGGCGATCTGCGCGAGGCGGCGCTTGACCTCCTTGGCGCTGGGGTTGGTCGCGGCCGTGCCGTCGGGGAACACCAGGGTCGGGACCGTCTGGTTCCCGCCGTTCACGCTCATCACGAACTCCGCGGCCTCGGGGTCGCGCTCGATGTCGATCTCCACCATATGGATGCCGTCGCGGGCCAGCTGGCTCTTCAGCCGCCGGCAGAAACCGCACCAGGACGTCGTGTACATGGTGAGCTGGCCGGCCGCGCCCTTGGCCCGGTCGGTCGTCGGCGTCGCCATCGCTTCCGCGTCTCCTTGCGCTCGGGGGTGTACCTCCGGAAGAACAGTAGACAGCCGTTTCGCATTCCGCGCCGTCCACAGGCGGCGGGATGGCCGATGCAGGTGAGGCGGGCTGCGAGTATGGGGGAATGTCAGCTGAGTCGGTGCTGGAGGGACTCGACCCCGAGCAGCGGGCGGTCGCCGAGGCGGTGAAGGGCCCGGTCTGCGTCCTCGCGGGCGCCGGGACGGGCAAGACCAGGGCCATCACCCACCGGATCGCCTACGCCACGCTCACCGGCGTCGTGACGCCGCAGCGGGTGCTCGCCGTGACGTTCACCACCCGGGCGGCGGGGGAGCTGCGCAGCCGGCTGCGGCAGCTCGGCGCGCCCGGCGTGCAGGCCCGCACGTTCCACGCGGCCGCGCTGCGGCAGCTCGGCTACTTCTGGCCGCGCGTCGTCGGCGGCGAGCCGCCGAAGATCGTCGATTCGAAGATCGGGCTCGTCGCGGACGCGGCGCGGGCGTGCCGGCTCTCGCTCGGCCGCACGGAGCTGCGCGACGTCGCGAGCGAGATCGAGTGGGCGAAGGTCACCCAGAACCGCCCCGAGGACTACCCCGCCGCGGTCGTGAAGGCGAGCCGCCGCCCGCCCGCCGAGATCGTCGACGTGGCCCGCGTCTACGCGATGTACGAGCAGCTCAGGCGCGAGCGCAACCTGCTCGACTTCGAGGGCATGCTGGAGCTGACCGCCGCCGTGATCACCGAGCACCGCGAGGTCGCCAACCAGGTCCGCGAGCAGTACCGGTACTTCGTCGTCGACGAGTTCCAGGACGTCAACCCGCTGCAGAAGATGCTGCTCGACGCCTGGCTCGGCGACCGCGACGACCTGTGCGTCGTCGGCGACCCCAACCAGACGATCTACTCCTTCACCGGCGCGTCCCCCTCCCACCTGCTCGACTTCACCCGCGAGCACCCGGACGCCAAGGTCGTCAGGCTCGTCCGCGACTACCGCTCGACGCCGCAGGTCGTCCGGCTGGCGAACGGGGTGATCGGGCAGGCGCGGGGCGCGCGGCACAAGCTGGAGCTGGTCGCGCAGCGCGAGAACGGGCCCGAGCCCGTGTTCAACGAGTACGACGACGAGGTCGCCGAGGCCGACGACGCCGCGCGGCGGGCCCGCAAGCTGATCGAGGAGGGCGTGCCCGCGCGGGAGATCGCGATCCTCTACCGGATCAACGCGCAGTCCGAGACGTACGAGTCGGCGCTCGCGGCCGTGGGCGTCCCGTACGTGCTGCGCGGCGCGGAGCGCTTCTTCGAGCGGCCCGAGGTGCGCGAGGCCGTCGTCCGGCTGCGCGGCGCGGCCAGGGCGGGCGCCGACGCCGAGACCGACGGGATGGGGCTGATCCAGACCGTCCGCCACGTGCTGAGCGGGGCGGGGTTCTCCGACCGGCCGCCCGAGGGCGCGGGCGCGGCCCGCGCGCGCTGGGAGTCCCTCGCGGCGCTGGCGCAGCTCGCCGAGGACATGGCCGCCGACGACCCCAGGGCCGGGCTCCCCGAGTTCGTCGCCGAGCTGGAGGAGCGCGCCGCCGCGCAGCACGCGCCGCCGCTGGAGGGCGTCACCCTCGCCTCGCTGCACGCCGCCAAGGGCCTGGAGTGGGACGCGGTGTTCCTCGTCGGGCTGGCCGAGGGCACGCTGCCCATCGTCTACGCCAAGACGTCCGAGCAGATCGAGGAGGAGCGCCGCCTCCTGTACGTCGGCGTCACGCGGGCCCGCGTGCACCTGAACCTGTCGTGGGCGCTGGCGCGCTCGCCCGGCGGGACGCAGGCGCGCCGCCCGTCCCGCTTCCTCGACGGCCTGACCGGCAAGACCACCACGCACACGCCCGCGCGCGTCGACCGGTCGAAGCGGCGCCCCGCCAAGGGCCCGCAGCCGTGCCGCGTCTGCGGGCGCCCGCTGACCGCGGCCGTCGAGCGCAAGCTCGGCCGCTGCGAGGACTGCCCCTCCGAGCTGAACGAGGAGCTCCTCCTCGCGCTCAGGGACTGGCGCGCCGGTGTGTCGGCCGAGCAGAAGGTGCCCGCCTACGTGGTGTTCACGGACGCGACGCTCCAGGCGATCGCCGAGCACGCCCCCGAGTCCATGGAGGAGCTGGCGCGCATCCCCGGCGTCGGCAGGGTGAAGCTCGACCGCTACGGCGACGCCGTCCTCGGCCTGTGCGGGCACTAGCGCCGCGGGCGTGGCGGGGCGGCGCGGAGGCGCCGGTGACGCGGGGTGAGACCTGGCTCACTCGCACCGATAGGGAAGACTGGCCGCCGTGAAGGAATCGCTGAAGGCACTGCTGGACCTGCTCGACCTGGAGCAGATCGAGAACGACATCTTCCGCGGCCGCAGCCCCGAGGAGCGGCGGCAGCGCGTGTTCGGGGGGCAGGTGGCGGGGCAGGCGCTCGTCGCCGCCGGGCGCACCGTCCCCGCGAACCGGCCCGTCCACTCGCTGCACGCCTACTTCATCCGCCCCGGCGACCCGCTGGTCCCGCTCGTCTACACCGTCGACCGGGTCAGGGACGGGCGGTCCTTCACCACCCGCCGCGTCACCGCCGTCCAGCACGGCAAGGCGATCTTCACGCTGTCGGCGTCGTTCCAGATCGTCGAGGACGGCCCGTCCCACCAGGCGCCGATGCCCGAGGCCCCCGCACCGGAGTCGCTGCCGGACGGCCTGACCCGCCTCACGCCGCTGTTCGGCGAGGTCGGCGCGCGCGAGTTCGTCACCCGCCGCCCGTTCGACATCCGGCACGCGACGCCGCTGACGTGGGAGGCGGCCAAGGACCCGGCCCTCGCCACGCCCGAGTCGAAGGTGTGGCTGAAGGTCGACGGCGAGCTCCCGGACGACCCGCTCCTGCACGTGTGCCTCATGACCTACGCGTCGGACATGACGCTGCTCGACACCGTCCTGCTCAACCACGGGCTGGCCTGGGGCGACAAGCGGACGATGGGCGCCAGCCTCGACCACGCGATGTGGTTCCACCGGCCGTTCCGCGCCGACGACTGGCTGCTGTACTACCAGGACACGCCGTTCGCCGGCGGCGCCCGCGGGCTCGCCCGCGGCCAGGTGTTCACCCGCTCGGGGGAGCTGGTCGTGTCGGTCATGCAGGAGGGCCTGGTCCGGGTCTCCGACACCGGACGCGAGGCGCCCGGCGGCCCGTCCGTGAAATGATCGTTCCGTAAGGGGCGCCCGGGAGTTTCGACGCTCGCGGGGCGCCCGGGGTTCTGCGGAATCCGGGTGAGGTCGCCCACGAAACCGCAGGTCAAAAATATCTTGCTTGATTCGGCGGAGTCCCCGTACGCTCGACGCGAGCAATCAACCGGCCGACCGGTGTGGATCTTGGATCCGCCGGACACGGCCCGAGGAGCCCGAGAGGTGGTGTGCAGTCCGGTGAGCAACACGTTGATCAAATTCGCGTCCTGGACCGCGGCCTGCCCCGGCACCTCGATGCTCGGCACCTCCGTGCCCGCCCCGATGACCCGTGTCTCGAAGCCCGGCGAGTCCGCCGCGTATGTCGAGGCGTCCGTCTTCGAGGCGTCCGCCCTGCGGCAGCGTGAGCGCGGCATGTGGCGGCGCGACGAGCGCGGGCTGCGCGGCACGAATCTGTGCGATCTGCGCTTCGAGCAGCGAATCCAGGACGACCAGGGGCGCAGTGTCTTCGAACACCTTCTCGAGGACATGAGCGTTCCGGCTCCGGCCACGGCCCACACGGGCGTCACCTTCACGGGTGGCGTGTCGGGTCCGTACCCCTGGAGGCGACGACCGGTCTAGAACAAGGCCGGCAAGCCCCCAGGCCGCGGATCCGACACCGGATCCGCGGCCTTCTTCTTTGTCCAGACCCACCGACACGCCCGTTGAGATCCAACGAGAGGAACAAGGGTGACTGTGATGCAGGGGGCTCTCGCAGTAAGCGAGGAGGACCTCACGCTTCCGTGCCGGACCGATCCGGAGCTGTTCTTCGCCGAGGCTCCCGCCGACGTCGAGCTCGCCAAGGCCCTGTGCCTGGAGTGCCCGCTCCGCAAGGAGTGCCTCGCCGGGGCGCTGGAGCGCAAGGAGCCCTGGGGCGTCTGGGGCGGCGAACTGTTCGTCCGCGGTGTGATCGTGCCGCGCAAGCGGCCGCGCGGCCGCCCGCGCAAGCACCCGCGGCCCGACGAAGTGGCCGTGTGAGGCGACGATGCCCAGCACGCCGGTGATCGGCCGAATCGAACCCGTGGACGCGGTCCCCGCGCGGGGACCGCGCCCACGGGCGGCCGGGGAGAACGAGATGACACCGCTCAGCGAGATGACGTTGCTCAGCCAGGACCTGTCCCGGGAGCGACCACCCGTGCCCGACGAGCTCGCCGCCCGCGTGGTCGCGCTCAGGCGCGCCCGCCGGGAGGCGCGGACGAGGGCGTCGCGGGTGCGGCGCGTCCTGCTGGCGCCCACCGCGGCCGGCGAGGCGTACGCGCACCCGCAGCGGCCGCGGCACCGGGACTGACCGACGGACCGGGCCCGGATCCCGATCCGGGCCCGACCGCCCACCGTGCCCGGCGGACGAGCCGGGGCCGGGAGACGGCACAGGCTCGACGGACGACGCAGGCTCGACAGACGGCGCAGGCTCGACAGACGACGCAGGACCGAAAGGCTTCAGACCCGCCGGTCGCAGGCCGCCGTCCGTCCTTTCTTGGATGGTTTGGCGGACGGCACGCCTCCCGGCGGGCGCGTGGAGCGCGTCCGGTGACCCACTCGCCGGCCGCGCGAAGAGCGGGGCCCCGCGCACCTCATCAGTGCGCGGGGCCCCCGAGCTTTTCCGGCGCCTCCCGGACGGGGCCGTCAGCCGCCGACCAGCTCGCCGTCCGCGTCGTCGGCGAAGCCGGGCACCCACTTCAGCGACTCGGCGCGGGCCGGGATCTCGCACTCCAGCTGGCAGAGCACGCCGGTGCCCGCCGACAGCACCCGGTGGATGATCACGTACTCGGGCGGCAGGTTCAGCTGCCGGACGACGTTGGACGGCCGCAGGTCGGTGACCTGGGCGGCCATGTCGCGCAGCCACTCGCGGTTGAACTTGAACGTCTCGGTGACGAACGGCTCGGTGATCGGCGCGAGGAACGCCTGCAGCGACTCGGCGTCGATCTCCACGCCCTCGCGGATGAAGTCCTCCCGGCGCAGGGCCTCCTCGACCTCGTCGATGTCGGCCATCGTGCCGATCCGCAGCAGCAGCCCGAGGCGCCGCTGGAACCCGCCGGGGATGCGGTCGACGGCGCCGAAGTCCAGGACGCCGAGCCGCCCGTCCTCCAGCAGCCGGAAGTTGCCGGGGTGCGGGTCGCCGTGCAGCATCCCCGACCGCTTCGGCCCCGACAGCAGGAAGCGGCAGTACAGCAGGGCCGCGTGGTCGCGGGTCTCCTGGTCCCCGTCGCTGATGATCTTCGAGAGCGCGGTGCCGTCCATCCACTCGGTGATCAGGATGTTGCCGGACTGCGCGACGACCTCGGGAATGGCGAAGTCGGGGTCGTCCAGGTAGGCCTCGCGGAACCGGGTCTGCGACTCGGCCTCGATCGTGTAGTCGAGCTCCTCGACCACCCGCTCCTTGAGCTCGGCCAGCATCGACTTGACGTCCAGGCCCGGCATCAGCACCCCGAACAGCCGCCCCAGCCGGGCGAGCTGGTTGAAGTCGCTGATCAGCGCCTTGCCCGCGCCGGGGTACTGCACCTTCACCGCGACGGCCCGGCCGTCGTGCCAGACGGCGCGGTGCACCTGGCCGATCGACGCGGCGGCGGCCGGCCGGTCGTCGAACGACTCGAAGTAGTCCCGCCAGTCCTCCCCGAGGAACTCCTCCAGCACCTTGTGGACGGTCGACGCCGGCAGCGGGGGAGCGGCCTCCTGAAGCTTGGTCAGCGTGGCCCGGTACGGGCCGGCGATCTCCGGGGGCAGCGCCGCCTCGAAGATCGACAGCATCTGGCCGAGCTTCATCGCGCCGCCCTTGAGCTCGCCGAGCACCTTGAACAGCTGCTCGGCGGTCCGGGTCTGGATCTCCATCGCGACCGTCTCCGCCGGCCGGCCGAAGGTCCGCTTCCCCACGCCGAGGGCGGTGCGTCCCGCGAAGCCGATGGGGAGGGACGCCAGCTTTGCTGACCGCGTCACCGCGCGGCGGGGAAGATCGCTCACGACGACCATTGTCGATGATCCACTGTCGTTCACGCCACAACCATCCCGAACTCTCCCCGCAGCCGGAACCGGTCCACCGATCTGACCTGCTCAAACACGGTAAGTGTGCGCTTTCTCACGCGGGTCCGGGGCCGCGCGCCGCGCGCCGCGGCGGGCACGGTACGGTGCCGGACATGTCCGCGGAGCCTGCCGATGTGCTATTGATCGACCGCCGTCCCGACGGGATCGCCGTCCTCACCCTGAACGACCCCGGCCGCCGCAACGCGATGGCGGACGAGCTCACCGCCGCCTGGAAGCGGGCCGTCGAGGACCTGCGCGCCGACGCCGCGCTGCGCTGCGTCGTCGTGACCGGCGCCGGCACCGCGTTCAGCTCCGGCGGCGAGCTGTCCTGGCTGGCCGGAACCGGCGACGTCGCCGTCCCGCCGCTGCGCGACCGGATGCTGGAGTTCTACCGGACGTGGCTCGCGATCCGCGGCCTGGAGGTGCCGACGATCGCCGCCGTCAACGGGCACGCCGTCGGAGCCGGCCTCTGCCTCGCGCTGGCCTGCGACCTGCGGTACGCGGCGCGGGACGCCAAGCTGCTCGCCCCGTTCACCGCCCTCGGCCTGCACCCCGGCATGGCCGCGACCTGGCTGTTCCCCGAGGTCGCCGGGCTGCCGCTGGCCCGCGAGATGCTGCTGGCCGGACGGGTCCTCACCGGCGCCGAGGCCGCCGGGCACGGCCTGGTCAACCAGGCCTTCCCGCGCGAGGACGTGCTGGCGGAGTCCCTCGCCGTCGCCGAGCGGATCGCCGCGCAGGCGCCGATCGCGACCCGGCTCACCAAGGTCGCCCTGGCGAACGGCGGCCACCCCGACATGGAGTCGGCGCTGCGCTGGGAGTCCCTCGCCCAGCCGGTGACGATGGCCTCCCGGGACATGCGCGAGGGCCTCGCGGCGCAGCGGGAGAAGCGCAGCCCGCAATTCTCAGGCGAGTAAAGTGCGCGGGCGCACCGCCGCAACGGTCCGCCGAGATTGGTGGAACCGCTGGAGAACTGTCTAAAACGTAGGGGTTGACCTGCGGTAACGTCAAACACCCCCTGTGGATTCGGCAAAAATTCGAGTACGGTTCTGACCGTGCCCCCTAACGTTGAGGTCCGCCGCAGCCCGAGGCGCAGGCGCACCGTGTCCGCCTACCGTGAGGGCGACAAGGTGGTGGTGATGGTTCCGTCAAGGCTGAGCAAGGCCGAAGAGGAACAGTGGATCGCGACCATCCTGGAACGCCTCGCGGAGCGGGAACGCCGGCGGCGGCCCACCGACGCCGACCTCCAGTCCCGCGCCCGCGAGCTGTCCCGCCGCTACCTGGCCGGCCGCGCCGACCCGGTCAGCGTCCGATGGGTCGCCAACCAGCGCGCCCGCTGGGGATCGTGCACCCCCGACGACGGCACCATCCGGCTGTCCACGCGGCTGCGCGGCATGCCCGGCTGGGTCGTCGACTACGTCCTGGTCCACGAGCTGGCGCACCTGCTCATCCCCGGGCACGGCGCCGACTTCTGGGAGCTGGTCGGCAACTACCCGAAGGCCGACCGCGCCCGCGGCTACCTGGAGGGCGTCGCCGCCGCCGCCCACCTGCCGCTCGAAGCGGACGCCCCCGGCGACGTCGCCGACATCCACCACGGCGACGGCCTGCACCCCGGCGAGGCGTACCCGCACGAGGCCGCCGGGTGACCGACCAGGTCGCCACGGGTCACACGCCCGAAGGGCCGGCGCGCTGCGCCGCCGTGCTCGCGTGGCCGCTCCGCTCCGCCGTGCCCCCCGGCCTCGACCCGGAGGACTACCGGCTCGCGCTCCTCGAGGACACCTACGAGGTCGTCGCCGGACTCGAACTCGTGACGCCCGCGCTCGTCCTGGACCCGCCGGACCAGCCGGACGCCGAGGCCGTCACCTGGCCGGGCACGCCGATCGTCCGGGAGGGCACGCTCGCCGGCGCGTTCGCCGCCCTGCACGCCCTCGGCGCCGAGACCGCCGCGCTGATCGCCCCCGACGCCCCGGACCTGCCGCCGCTGCTGCTCGGCAAGCTCTTCCGCGCCCTCGGCTCCGCCCCGGCCGCCGCCTGCCAGGCCGAAGGCGCCGCCGCCCTCGGCAACGGCCTGGTCGCCCTCGCCGCCCGCCTCCCGCTGCCGGATTGGCTGGCCGGCGCCCTGCGCGAGGTCGACCTCGACACCCCCGACGCCCTCGCCCGGCTCCGGGCCGCCGCGCCGCGCCCCGGCCTCGTGCCCCAGGGCCCCGGCTGGCACCGCATCCGCACCCCCGACGACCTGCGGTTCCTCGACCCCGGCCTGGAAGGCTGGGAGAACACCCGCGCCCTCCTCGAAGGCCACCCGCTCGGCCGCTGACCGGGGCGTCACGCTCGCGCGGCGATCGCCCGGGCCACCAGCCGCCGGACCGCCGCGTCGGCCGACTCCGGCAGATCGTCCACCGGGAACCAGCGGAGATCGTCCGACTCGTCCGAGATCGCGTGCCGGGCGCCCTCCGGGGCGACCGCGACGTACTGCACGTCCAGATGCCAGGTCCCCCGCGGGTGGCAGGGGACCTCGTGCCGGTCGAGCTGGACGGGCCCCGGGAACAGCCGGAGGCCCGGGATGCCTGACTCCTCCGTCGCCTCGCGGAGCGCCGCACCCGCGAGCGCGACATCGCCCGGCTCGCAGTGCCCGCCGAGCTGGAGCCACGCCTTCACCTTCGAATGCAGTGTCAGCAGGACCCGGGTACCGGACGCGTCGAGCACGGCGGTGCTGGCCGTGATGTGCGCGTCAGCGCACTCGCGCCACAGGCCGTCGGCCGGGTGCCGCTCCAGATGCCGCAGGAACTCCTGCCGCAGCCCGTCCTGGCCGGAATCGGGCGCCCGCCAGGACGAGAGGACGCGCACCGCGTCCCCGTAGAGGACCCCGGCCGTCACGACCGCGGGCCCGGTGAGCGCCTCATGCGCGGCCGACGCGGGGGTAGCGGGAGTTGGCCGGATGGCGGCGGCGGCGTTCCTGGTCGAGCGGGCGCTGCCAGCACAGGCTCGCCCGCGCGACCCGCCTCCGGATCGCGTTCGTGGACGAGCCCGGCTCGTAGCGGCAGCCGTTCACCCGCGACGGGCGCGACCGGCTCATGCGCGCGGCCCCTCGTCGCCGGGCCCCCGTTCGCCGCCGGGCTCCCCCCCGGGCTCCCCGCCGTCCGGCCCCTTCGCGTCGCCGGACTCCTTCTCGTCGGGCTTCTCGTCGGGCTTCTCGTCCTCGTCCAGCCCCCGGGTGAGCTTGGACAGGTCGATGTCGGACAGGCCCTCGATCTCGTCGCGGCCGTGGACGAAGCCCTCCGGGTCGTCGAGGTCGTCGGACGTCGGCAGCAGGTCGGGGTGCTCCCAGACCGCGTCCCGGCCCTCGGCGCCGCGGGCCTCGGTCAGCGACCGCCACAGCGCCGCGGCCTCCCGCAGCCGGCGCGGCCGCAGCTCCAGGCCGACCAGCGTCGCGAACGTCCGCTCCGCCGGGCCGCCCGTCGCGCGGCGCCGCCGCACCGCCTCCGCCAGCTTCACCGAGCCGGGAAGCCGGCCCTGCGCGGCCTCGTTCACGACCGTGTCGACCCAGCCCTCGACGAGCGCCAGCGTCGTCTCCAGCCGGGCCAGCGCCGCCTTCTGCCGCGGCGTCTCCTCGGGCTGGAGCTGGATCTCCCCGCCGAGCGCCTCCTGGATGGCCTCCGGGTTGCTCATGTCGAGCCCCTGCACGGCCTGCTCGATGCCCGACAGGTCGACGGTGATGCCGCGCGCGTACTCCTCGACCGCGCCCAGCATGTGCGCGCGCAGCCACGGCACGTGCGTGAACAGCCGCTGGTGCGCGGCCTCGCGCAGCGCCAGGTAGAGCCGGACCTCGTCGGAGGAGACCTCCAGGCCCTCCCCGAACGCCTCGACGCCCGCGGGCAGCAGCGCGCCGACGCCGTCGGGCGCCAGCGGCAGCCCCACGTCGGCGGAGCCGGTCACCTCGCGGGCCAGCCCGCCGAGCGCCTGCCCGGCCTGGCCGCCGACCATCGCCCCGGCCATCTGCTTGACCATCCCGATCAGCGGGCCCGCCATCGCCTGCATCTCGGCGGGGATGTCGCCGCCGCCGAGCGCCCCGCCCATCGACTCGACCATGCGGGCCGCGATCGGGTCGCACACCTTCGCCCACACCGGAAGCGTCTGCTCGATCCACTCCGACCGGCTCCACGCCTGCGGCGTGCGGATCCCGGCGGGCAGCGTCGTCCGCTCGTCGAGCCACAGCTCCGCCAGGCGCAGCGCCTCCTCGACCTGGCGCCGCTCGGTGTCCACCACCGACGGGTCGCCCTGCTCCACCACGGTGTGCCGGGCGATGTTCTTGGCCAGGTCCCAGTTGAGGGGGCCGCCGCCCTCGCCGCCCGCACCCTGCGCGCCGATCATGTCCGCGAACCGGTGCAGCATGTCGGCGAACTGGGCCATGTCGCCGCCCATGCCCTTGAACGGATCCTGGGGCCGGTCGTCGTCGTCGCCGTCCCCGGGACGGTTGAAGCCGAACGGAGTGTCACTCATCGGTTTGCCCCTGGGATGCATGATGGGCTCATATCCGCAACGTTAGCCGGTCCCGGCAAGGTCGCGTACTCAAGGAAGGGGGCACCCCCGTGGCAACGGGCAAGGTTCGCCCTCGGCGTAGCAAGGGCCCGGTCGTCGCCGTCACCGGCGCGGCCACCGGCGCGGGGCGGCTGCTGGCCGCCCGGCTCGCCGAACGGGAAGAGATCCGCAAGGTCGTCGCCATCGACGGGCACCGCGGCGACGTGTCCGGCGTCACCTGGCGTGTCGTCGACATCAGGGATCCGCTGCTGCCCGGCCGGCTCTCCGACGTCGACGTGATCGTCAATCTGGACCTCGAACGGTCCCCGGACGCGGACCCGCGCGAGCGCCGGACCCACAACGTCCGCGGCGCCCAGACCGTGGTCACCGCCGCGGCGGCGGCCCGCGTCCGGCGCGTGGTCCTCGTCACGTCCGCGATGGTCTACGGAGCGGGGCCGGACAACGAGGTGCCGCTGAGCGAGGACGCCCCGCTGCTCGCCGAGGCCAGCACCTCCATCGCCGGCGACTACCTGGAGATCGAGGAACTGGCCGCCACGGCGCACCTCACCCACCCGGGGGTCGAGGTCACCGTCGTCCGGCCGGCCGCGCTCGCCGGGCCGGGCGTGGACACCGTCGTCACCCGCCACTTCGAGGCGCCGCGGCTGCTGTCGGTCAAGGGCAGCACGCCCGGCTGGCAGTTCTGCCACATCGACGACCTCGCGTCCGCGCTGGACGTCGTCGTCACCGAGAACGTGCCCGGCCCCCTCGCGGTCGGCTCCGAAGGCTGGCTCGGCCCCGAGGAGGTCGCCGAGATCACCGGCAAGCGCCACTTCGAGCTGCCCGCCGCCCTCACCTTCGGGATGGCGCAGCGCCTGCACCGGCTCGGCATGACCCCGGCGCCCGCCACCGACCTGCACTACGTGGCCTACCCGTGGGTCGTGGACTGCGCGCGGCTGCGCGCCGCCGGCTGGAAACCCCTCCACGACAACGCCGCGGCCCTGCGCGCCGTGATGGAGGAGACCGCCGGACGGCACGCCGTCGTCGGCCGCCGCGTCGGCGGCAAGGAGGCCACCATGGCCACCGCCGCGGGCGCCACCGTCGCCGCGATCGGCGCGGCCGCCGCCATCCGCCGCGCCCGCAGGCGCCGCCGCTGAAACTCCCGCCCGCCCGCCCCGGAGGGCGGGCGGGCGCCGTCAGCTCGCCGGCGGCGTGGCGCTCGGCGAGGCGGACGGCGACGCCGACGGGCTCGGCGACGGGCTCGGGGAGGTCTTCGGCTCCTCCTTGCCCGCGGCCGACAGCGCGGCCTGCGCGTCCTTGATCCGCTTCCAGGCCTCGCCCATGCCCGGGTAGTCGCCCTTCTTCTGGGCGTTCTCGTAGTCGGCCACGGCGGCCTTCAGATCGTCGATCGCCTTCTGCGCCGACGCGCTCAGCTCCTGGCCCGGCGGGGCCTGCGGCCCCGGCTGGGCCGGCGCCCCGGCGCCGCCGAGCACCTGCTTCAACGCCTCGTCGAGCGTGTCGGCCGCGGCGATGCTCTCCCCGTACCGCACCAGGATCTTGCCGCGGATCGGGTAGGGCTGCTGCTCGGAGCCGCCCGCCGCCTTCGTGTACATCGGCTCCACGTACAGCAGGCCGCCGCCGAACGGGATCGTCAGCAGGTTGCCCGCGACGGTCTTCGTCCCGCCCTGCCGCAACGCGAACAGGTCGGCCTTCACCTTCGGATCGGTCTCGAAGGAGTTCTGCACCTGGCCCGGCCCCGCCGGCTGCGCGTTGCGCGGCATCTGCAGGATCTGGATCTGCCCGTAGTCGCGCCCCGGGTTCGACCCCACCGACATGAACGCGGCGAGCTGGGGGTTGCCGCGCGGGTTGAACACCGTGGTCAGCGAGAAGGACTGGGCGTCCTGGCCCGGCATCCGCAGGCTCTGGTAGTACGGGGGCTGCTGCCTGCCCTTGGCGGACGGGTCCTCGGGCACCTCCCAGAAGCCCTCCCCGTTGTAGAACGCCGACGGGTCCGTCACGTGGTACTTCGTGAGGATCTTCCGCTGGACCTTGAACTGGTCCTGCGGGTAGCGGAAGTGCGACTCCAGCTCCGGCGGGATCGACGACCGCGGCTGCACCGTGCCGTCGAACACCTTCATCCACGTCTTGGTGATGGGGTCGTTCTCGTCCCACTGGTACAGGTGGACGGTGCCGTCGTAGGCGTCCACCGTCGCCTTCACCGAGTTGCGCAGGTAGTTGACGTGGTCGTTGGCCTGCCGCGCCACCGCCGACCGCGTGTCGGTGATCGTGTCGCGGGTGGCCTCCCCGAGGCTCATCTCCTCCGAGTACGGGTAGCTGTCAGACGTCGTGTAGCCGTCCACCACCCACAGGATCCGGCCGTTCACCACCGTCGGGTACGGGTCGCCGTCCAGCGTCAGCCACGGCGCCGCCTTCTGCACCATCTGCCGCGGCGACCGGTCGTAGAGGATCTTCGCGTTCTTGTTGATCGCGCCCGACAGCAGCAGGTTCTTGTCCTGGAACTTCGCCGAGTACAGCAGCCGGTGCGCGAACGAGTCGACCGGCACGCCGCCCTGGCCGTCGTAGGTGCTGCTCTGCTGCCCCGACGGGCTGTTGTCCGGGTAGTTCAGCTCCTGCTGGCCGCGCCCGCCGACCACCGAGTACCGCGGCGAGCGCTCCCCGAAGTAGATCTCCGGCTGCGCCACCTTGATCGGCTGGTTCGGGGACGCCGGCATGTCCGGGGTGATGAAGGCCGGCTCGGTCGAGTCGAAACGGTCGCCGTACGCGGAGACGAACCCGTAGCCGTGCGTGTAGACCATGTGGTCCTTCACCCAGCTGCGCTGCCCCACCGGCGCCCCGGAGAGCTCGCGGAGCGCCACCACCGTGTCGACGAGCTTGCCGTCGACCTGGTAGCGGTCCACGTCCAGCGTGTCGGGGAACCGGTAGAACGGCCTGATCCGCTGCAACTGCTGGAACGTCTCGCCCACCACGTTCGGGTCGAGGACGCGCACCCCGCTCTGCCCGAGCTTGGCGGCCTCGTCCTGGAGGGCCTTCTTGTCGGTCACCGGCTGCGACCCGTACGGGACGACCCGCGCCCCGTCCACCCCGTAGGCCTTGCGCGTGAACTCGATGTTGCGCTGGATGTACTGGCGCTCCTTGGCCAGCTCGTCAGGCTTCACCTGGAACTGCTGGATCAGCAGCGGGTACACCCCGCCCAGCAGGATCGCCGACAGCACCAGCAGCGTGAACCCGACGCCCGGCAGCATCATGCCGCGCCGCAGCAGGTTGCCGAAGAACATGGCCGCGCACAGCAGGGCTATCACGGCCAGGATCGTCTTCGCCGGCAGCAGCGCGTTCACGTCCGTGTAGGACGCGCCCGTCGCCACCCCGCGCTCCGAATGCACCAACCCGTACCGGTCGAACCAGTACGCGACCGCCTTCAGCAGGATGAACAACCCGAACAGCACCGACAGGTGCGCCCGCGCGGGCGGGCTCGCCTTGTCGCCCGGCCCCTGCAGCCGCAGCCCCCCGTACAGGTAGTGCACCATCACCGCGGCCAGGATCGACAAGATCACCGTCGCGAAGACCACCCCGATGACGAGGCGCAGGAACGGGTACGTGAAGACGTAGAACGAGACGTCCTTGTGGAACTGCGGATCCTTCACGCCGAACGGCGTCCGGTTCAGGAACGCCAGCCACACCGGCCACTGGCCCGCCACCGACGACCCCGTCAGCATCCCCAGCACCCCGAGCAGCCCCCACGCGATCAGCCGCCGCCGCGGGTCGATCACCGCCCGGTAGCGCTCCAGGCCCTGCTGCTCCACCGACAGCGGCCGGTACGCCGGGCGCAGCCGGTACGCCACCGCCACGTTCGCGCCCACCACCAGCGCCATCAGCAGCCCCGCCCCGAAGAACAGGACCACCTTCGCCCGCAGCTGCGTCGTGTAGACCGACGAGAAGCCGATCGAGCGGTACCACAGCAGGTCCGTGTACACGGCCGTGAACGTGAGGAACGCCACCAGCAGCGCGGCCAGCGCCACCAGGACCGGCAGCAGCGGCCGCGTCCGTCCGGTACCGAGCCGGCGCCCGAAACCGGGAGTCCGGAAGGTCAAGTGGCCCCTCCGATCGAGATCTCTCCCACCGGCCGCCCGCCGGTGCTGTAGATGCAACTTACCGACTGGGACGGGGGTTCCCGCACTTCCCCGGGCTGAATGGGGGAAAGATGGGCCCGTGAGTCTTCTGGAAGAAGTCGTGCTGGACCTAGAACGTCACTCGGCCCAAGAGGGCTGGGACAGCGCGCCCCGCATCTACGCCCTCGTCCGCAGCTCCGAACTGCGCCGCGCCGAGCCCGAACTCGCCGAGCAGCTCGGCCTGCGGGAAGGCGCCGACACCCTCGCCGCCCTCGAACAGCCCGCCCTGCCCGACCAGGCCGGCGTCGAGGACGCCCTCGCCACCATCGCCTGGCCCGACACCGTCGAAGGCTGCGCCCTCGTCCTCGAACGGATCGTCCTGCCGCCCGAGGTCGAGGAGCAGATCCCCGAGGACGAGGCCCAGGCCGCCGAGTTCGCCGCGTCCCACCCCAAGCGCGAGGACGTACGCATGATCGTCGGCGTGCTGCGCGACGGCGCCCGCCACTCCGCCCTCCGGCTGCGCCGCCACGACGCCGACGACGAGGTCCTCACCGGACCCGACCTCGTCCCCGCCCTCGCCGAAGCCCTCGCCGCCACCCTCGAACCCGACGAGCCCGGCGCACCCGAGTGAACGGCGCCGCCCCGGAGAGGTAGCCTGCGGGACGTGAGCCAAAGCGTTGCCGGCGGAGACGTCATCCGGCTGATCGGCGTGCGCGACACGCCCCTGTCCGTCGACGAGGTGTA
Source organism: Actinomadura sp. NPDC000929 (assembly GCF_040492065.1). Lineage (NCBI taxonomy): Bacteria > Bacillati > Actinomycetota > Actinomycetes > Streptosporangiales > Thermomonosporaceae > Actinomadura > Actinomadura sp. NPDC000929. The sequence goes on from NZ_JBEUPA010000011.1 coordinate 45,581, forward strand.
CGCCGCCGTCGGCGCCTCCGGCGCCGGCGGCACCGCCGTCTTCGCCGGCACCGTCCGCGACACCGACCACGCGCGCGCCGTCACCGCCCTCTCCTACAGCGCCCACCCCACCGCCGAGCGCGAACTCCGCGCCGTCATGGAGAAGGTCGCCGCCGACTTCCCCGTCCTCGGCCTCGCCGCCGTCCACCGCGTCGGCGACCTGCGGGTCGGCGACATCGCCGTCGTCGTCGCCGCGTCCTGCCCCCACCGCGAAGAAGCCTTCGCCGCCTGCCGCCGCCTCATCGACGACCTCAAGGCCACCGTCCCCATCTGGAAGCACCAGACCTTCGCCGACGGAGGCGACGAGTGGGTCGGGGCCTGCTGAGGGCCCGAACCGCATAGAGTTTCCGGCATGTCTCGTCGTGCCGCCACGCTCAGCCTCGCGAGCGTGCTCGTCCTCGTGCTCGCCCTCGTCGGCTCCGTCATGCGCGTCCCCTACGTCGCCCTGATGCCCGGCCCCACGAGCAACACCCTCGGCACGAACGACAAAGGCCAGCCCCTCATCCGGATCGAAGGCCGCCAGACCTACCCCGACCAGGGCCACCTCAACTTCACCACGGTCACCTACCGCGGCGGCCCCGGCGGGCGCATCGACCTGTTCACCGCCCTGCGCGGCTGGTTCGCCGGCGACACCGCCATCGTCCCCGAAGAGACGATCTTCCCGAAGAACGAGTCGCCCAAGCAGGTCGACCAGGAGAACACCCGGGCGATGCAGGACTCCCAGCAGAACGCCGAGGCCGCCGCCCTCCACGAACTCGGCGTCCCCCTCACCACCCGCGTCGTCGTCGACGGCGTCCAGAAGGGGCGCCCCGCCGACGGCGTCCTCAAGCCCGGCGACGAGATCACCACCCTCGACGGCGCCGCCGTCACCAGCGTCTCCCAGGTCACCGGCACCATGGCCAAACGCCCCATCGGCGCCCCCGTCACCCTCACCTACATCCGCGACGACAAGCAGGCCAAGGCCACCCTCAAAACCGTCGCCGACCCCAGCGGGAAGCGCGCCGTCGTCGGCATCGTCCTCTCCGACCAGTACAAGTTCCCCTTCAAGATCGACATCAGCATCGGCGACATCGGCGGCCCCTCCGCCGGCCTCATGTTCTCCCTCGCCATCGTCGACAAACTCACCCCCGGCGCCCTCACCCAGGGCAGGTTCGTCGCCGGCACCGGCACCATCACCCCCGACGGCAAGGTCGGCCCCATCGGCGGCATCCAGCAGAAGATGATCGCCGCCCGCCGGGCCGGCGCCACCGTCTTCCTCACCCCCAAGGACAACTGCGCCGACGCCGCCGGCTCCCGCCCCGACGGCCTCCGCCTCGTCCGCGCCGACACCCTCCACGACGCCGTCCAGGCCCTCAACGCCCTCACGAGCGGCAAAGGCGCCGTCCCCGCCTGCACCCGATGAGCGCCCCGTACGAACCACCCCCTCCCATGCCATAGACTTGAGACATCACCGCGGGGTGGAGCAGTTCGGTAGCTCGCTGGGCTCATAACCCAGAGGTCGCAGGTTCAAATCCTGCCCCCGCTACTGGTCTGGGGTCCCCTGGTCGCCGCTTGCGGCTTCCCGGGGACCCTTCGCATTTCGCCCGGGGGACGATCCCCCGGAGCCCCCTGGTGCCTCCGCCATCCCCCACCCGCCCGCCCCTGGGGCTTCGCCCCTAGACCCCCCTCGGGCTTCGCCCATCGATTTCCCCCCGGCTTCGGTCTTCGATTTTCCTCGGGCCTCGGCCTTCGACTCCTCTCGGGTTCGGCTTCCATTTCCCCTCCAGGTTCTGCTCCTCGTCCCCCTTTTCGGGGGTGGTGTGGGGATTGGGGTGGGTGGTTATGATCTGTCCCACTTGCTCTCACCTGCGGCTTTGTGGGGAAGGTGGCGGTTGTGTCGGTCGTTGCTCGGGCTCGGCGGCATTCGGTGGGGGATCTGCTGCATCGGACGGCGCGGCGGGATCCTCGGAAGCTGGCCGTCGTCAGCGGGGAGTTGCGGGTCACCTACGCGGAGTTCGACGCCGCGGTGAACCGGGCCGCGCACGCTCTGGCGGCGCGGGGGCTCCGCAAGGGGGACCGGCTGGCGCTGCTCAGCCACAACTGCTGGCAGTACGCGGTGACGGTGTTCGCCACGGCCAAGCTCGGCGTGGTGCTCGTCCCGGTGAACTTCATGCTGAACGCCGAGGAGATCGCCTACATCCTCGGGCACTCGGGGGCGTCCGGGATCGTCGCGGAGGACGCGCTCGCCGCGACCGCGGAGAAGGCGCTCGCCGCGGCCGGCGTCCAGGACGGGGTGCGCGGGTGGATCCCCCTGTCGGGCGCCGCGCCGGGCGAAGGGTGGGAGGACGTCGACGCCTGGTGGCGCGACGGGCCCGCGACGGCGCCGGACGTCATGGTCGAGGACGACGACCCGCTGCGGATCATGTACACCTCGGGGACCGAGTCGCGGCCCAAGGGCGTGGTGCTGACCAGTCGGTCACTCGTCGGCCAGTACGTGAGCTGCGTGATCGACGGCGAGATGAGCGCCGACGACGTCGAGGCGCACACGCTGCCGATGTACCACTGCGCGCAGCTCGACTGCTTCTTCTCCGTCGACGTCTACCTCGGCGCCACCAGCGTCATCCTGCCGGGGCCCGACCCCGCGGCGCTGCTGGAGACGATCGAGCGGGAGAAGGTCACCAAGCTCTTCTGCCCGCCGACCGTCTGGATCTCGCTGCTGCGCCACCCCGACTTCGAGCGGCGCGACCTGTCCAGCCTGCGGAAGGGCTACTACGGGGCGTCGCCCATGCCCGTCGAGGTGCTCCGGGAGCTGATGCGGCGGCTGCCGGACGTGCGGCTGTGGAACTTCTACGGGCAGACGGAGATGGCGCCGCTCGCCACCATCCTCAAGCCGCACGAGCAGCTCGAACGGGCCGGGAGCGCGGGGCGTGCGGCCGTCAACGTGGAGACCGTCCTCGTCGACGACGCGGGCGAGCCGGTGAGGGCCGGGGAGGTCGGCGAGATCGTCCACCGCAGCCCCCACGCCGCGCTCGGGTACTACCGCGACGAGGAGAAGACCGCCGAGGCGTTCCGGGGCGGATGGTTCCACTCCGGCGACCTCGGGATCATGACCGAGGACGGCTACCTGACCGTCGTCGACCGCAAGAAGGACATGATCAAGACCGGGGGCGAGAACGTCGCCAGCCGGGAGGTCGAGGAGGCCGTCTACGAGCTGGACGGGGTGGCCGAGGTCGCCGTCTTCGGGATCAGCCACCCGCACTGGATCGAGGCCGTCACGGCGGTGGTGGTGCCGAAGCCGGGCGCCGCTCTGACCGTGGACGACGTCCATGCCCATGCTCGTGAGCGTCTCGCCTCCTACAAGCGCCCCAAGTACGTCGTGCTCGCGGACGCCCTGCCCAAGAACCCCAGCGGCAAGATCCTCAAGCGGGATCTGCGGGAACGGCACGCGGGGCTCGCGCAGGACTGAGCCCTCACCCTCACGCCAGGTGGGGGGCCAGTGTCAGGGCCAGGTGGAGGGTCAGGCGGTCTTGGCCGTCGGCGAGGGTCAGGGACGTCAGTTCCTCTATGCGGCGCAGGCGGTGGTAGAGGGTCTGGCGGTGGATGTTCAGGGTCTTCGCCGTTTCCTGGACGTTGCCCGCCAGGTCCAGGTAGGTGCGGGCCGTCGCGGCGAGATCCTTGTGCTGCAGGAGGCGTTCGGTTCCCGGCGTCTGGGTCGTCTGGGCCAGCGCCTCGTCGCCCGCGGTGCGGAGCAGGCGCAGCACGCCCAGGGACGTCCAGTCGCGGGTTTCGCCGGGGGCCGCGGTGCGGGCGGCCACGCGGGCCCTGAGCCAGCCCTCGTGGACGTCGTCCAAGGTGGGGCAGGGCGAGTGCACACCCGTCTGGACCGGGGCGTTGCGCTCTTCCAGAAGGCGGCGTGCGCGGGCGAGGGCCGCCGGGGCGTTGCCCGCGGGGAGGAGCAGGACGTGGTCGCGCTGCCACACCGTCGCCAGGACGGAGTGGGGGAGCAGCCACGGGTTCAGGGGCTCGGGGCTCGGGGTGCGCAGCACCGCCACCGTGAGGGGCGTGTCGACCGCCCCGGCGTCGGTGAGGTCGTCGGCCGCCTGGGTCCGGACGTCGGGATGCGTGGACAGCAGGTCGGCGACCTTCCAGCCGAGGTCGTCGCGCTCGCGGGCCTGGCGGGCCATGAGGAGGCCGGCGCGCTCGCACAGGGGCATGGCCCTGGCCGCCTGGGGGTCGGTGATGCGCTGCCGGTCGTCCAGCAGCCAGAGGTAGCCGTAGGTGACGTTGTTCCAGCGGACGGGCAGGCACAGGCGGGCGAGCTGGCCCAGCGCGGCGTCGGCCGGGATGCGGACCGGGCCCGTGGCGCGGGCGATGCCGTGGCGCTCGAAGCGGGCGCGGACCGCCCCGGTGGCGCGGCGGTGCAGGATCGAGTCCATCCGGACGGGGTCGATCGTGTCGCCGTGCGCGGCGTAGGCGACCAGATGGAAGTCGCGGTCTTCCAGGGTCGCGGGCGCGCCCAGGAGGTCGGCGGCCTGTTCCACGATTTCCTGGAGGTCGAGTGCCATCGCGCTTCCTTCGTACATCTGTATGAGGACTGGCCACCCTGAAAGTGGCGTTTGACTATAGGGGCTGCGCGGCGGTGCTCCTAACGTGCGAGGTGTTCCTTGACGTTGGAGGGTTCCATGCTCAGCCCGCTTCTTCTCGCCGCCGCGCGCAGCGGACGGATGCGCGATGTCATCACCTCCGTGCCGCTGACCAGGGGAGTCGTCGACCGGTTCGTCGCCGGGGACGATCTCGACGCCGCGCTCGAGGCCGTGCGGGAACTGCGGGACGGCGGGCTGGAGGTCACCCTCGACCACCTGGGGGAGGACACCCGCGAGCCCGCCCAGGCGCGGGCCACCCGGGACGCCTACCTGCGCCTGTTCGAGGCGTTCGACGAGCACGGGCTCGCCGGGGGCTCCGACGCCTCGGTGAAGCTGTCCGCGCTCGGGCAGGCGCTGCCCGGCGACCTCGCGCTCGACCACGCGCGGGAGATCTGCTCCGCGGCGGAGCGGGTCGGCATGACCGTCACCCTCGACATGGAGGACCACACGACCGTGGACTCCACGCTGGAGATCCTCGGGAAGCTGCGGGTCGACTTCCCGTGGGCCGGGGTCGCCGTCCAGGCGATGCTGCGGCGCACCGAGGGCGACCTGCGGGACCTCGTGGGCGAGGGGTCGCGCGTGCGGCTGGTCAAGGGCGCCTACGCCGAGCCCGCCTCGGTCGCGTTCCAGAGCAGGCACGAGGTGGACCGGGCGTACGTGCGGGCGCTGCGGCGGCTCATGCGGGGCGACGGGTACCCGATGGTCGCCAGCCACGACCCGCGCATCATCGAGATCGCGCTCACCCTGGCCGCCGAGCGGTCGCCCTCCTCCTACGAGTTCCAGATGCTCTACGGCATCCGGGCCGCCGAGCAGCGGCGGCTCGCCGAGGCCCACCGGATGCGCGTCTACGTCCCCTACGGGGCCGACTGGTACGGCTACTTCATGCGGCGGCTCGCCGAGCGTCCCGCCAACCTCGCCTTCTTCCTCCGTTCGTTCGTCTCCCGCTAAGGAGTTTCCATGGACGCCGTCACCAACGTTCCGACGCCGGTGAACGAGCCGGTACGCGGCTATGCCCCCGGCAGCGCCGAGCGGGCCCGGCTGGAGGCGAAGCTCGCCGAGCTGACCGCCGAGACCCCGATCGACCTGCCGATGACGATCGGGGGCGAGCGGCGCCTCGGCGCGGGCGCCAAGGTCGCCGTCGTCCAGCCGCACCGGCACGCGTCGGTGCTCGGCACCTTCGGCACCGCCACCGAGCAGGACGCGCGGGACGCGATAGACGCGGCGCTCGCGGCCGCGCCCGCGTGGCGGTCGATGGCCTTCGACGACCGCGCCGCGATCTTCCTGCGGGCCGCCGACCTGCTCGCCGGGCCGTGGCGGGAGACGCTGCTGGCCGCGACCATGCTCGGGCAGTCCAAGACCGTCCAGCAGGCGGAGATCGACAGCCCCTGCGAGCTCGTCGACTTCTGGCGCTTCAACGTGCACTTCGCCCGGCGGATCCTCGCCGAGCAGCCGATCAGCAGCCCCGGAGTGTGGAACCGGTCCGACCACCGGCCGCTGGAGGGGTTCGTCTACGCGATCACCCCGTTCAACTTCACCGCGATCGCCGCGAACCTGCCGACCGCGCCCGCCCTGATGGGCAACGTCGTGGTGTGGAAGCCGTCCCCCACGCAGACGTACTCCGCCGTGCTGCTCATGAGGCTGCTGGAGGAGGCCGGGCTCCCGCCGGGCGTGATCAACCTCGTGACCGGCGACGGGCTCGCGGTGTCGGACGTCGCGCTCCAGCACCGCGACCTCGCCGGGATCCACTTCACCGGCTCCACCGCGACGTTCCAGCACCTGTGGAAGACCGTCGGCGCCAACATCGAGAAGTACCGCGGCTACCCGCGGGTCGTGGGGGAGACGGGCGGCAAGGACTTCGTGGTCGCGCACCCGTCCGCCGACCGGGCCGTCCTGAAGACGGCGCTCGTCCGCGGCGCCTTCGAGTACCAGGGCCAGAAGTGCTCCGCCGCGTCTCGCGCCTACATCCCGCGTTCCATCTGGGAGGACGGCTTCAAGGAGGAGCTGGCCGCCGAGGTCGACGAGCTCACCATGGGCGACGTCGCCGACCTGTCCAACTTCATGGGCGCCGTCATCGACGAGCGGGCCTTCGCCAAGAACAAGGCCGCCATCGAGCGCGCCCAGGGCGACCCGGACGTCGAGATCGTGGCCGGCGGGACCTGCGACGACTCCGTCGGGTACTTCGTCCGGCCCACCGTGCTCGTGTCCGGCGACCCGGAGAACGAGATCTTCCGGACCGAGTACTTCGGGCCGGTCCTCGGCGTCCACGTGTACGAGGACGACGCCTACGACGCGATGCTCGCCCAGATGGAGTCGGTCGCCGACTACGCCCTGACCGGCGCCGTCATCGCCACCGACCGGGCCGCGGCGGCGCACACCGCCGAGGTGCTCCGCTACGCCGCCGGCAACTTCTACATCAACGACAAGCCCACCGGCGCCGTCGTCGGGCAGCAGCCGTTCGGCGGCGCCCGGGCCTCCGGCACCAACGACAAGGCCGGCTCGGTGTTCAACCTGCTGCGCTGGACGTCCCCCCGCTCGATCAAGGAGACGTTCGTCCCGCCGACCGACTACCGGTACCCGCACATGGGGTAGGCGGTTCCCCTGGTCCTGGCGGGCCCGCACCCCGGGGGGTGCGGGCCCGCCCGCGTCACGGGGGGCAGGAACCCCTCACCCGTCACAGCTAGTGTCCGATCATTACTTTGAGTAATCTCTGCGGTGTGGGGAACCGTGCGACCAGGGCAGGCCGACCGCGTACGCGGGCGATGCGCGCGTGGGTGCTGGCGGCGATCCCCTTGGTGCTGCTGCTGCACGGGGTGAGCCACTCCAGCGGACATCGCGGCAGCGCCGCGTACATCGCCGACGCCGACCGCTCGGCCGCCGCCGTGTCCTGCGCGACGTCGCCCGCCCATGGCGCGGACGCCCTCCTCCAGCCGTCCTTCGAGCACTGCGAGGCCGGCCACGGCTCCTACTTCGGAGGCGCCGCGCACTTCCCGCCGAGCCGGACCGCCCCCACGGTGACCGCCGTGGCCCGGCGCCCCGTGGCCGGCACCGGCAGGCCACCGGCGGCCGGGGGTCCGGCGGCGCCGCCCCGCAACCGATCGCAGATCCTGCGCTGCTAGAACCGGACGCCCACGCGGATAGGCGCGCGGTCGAGCGCGTGCGAGCTCCGCGTGCCCGCACCCGGCCCCGTCTGGTTCGTCATCGGAACCGAAGGATCTGCTCCCCATGCAACCCCTGATCGACCATGCCCGCCTCGCCCCGCAGCGCCAGGGCGGCCACCGGACCGGCGGCGCGCCGGCCCCGGCGCCCCGCGCGATGTTCATCGCCTGCTCCGACGCCCGGCTCGTGCCGACCGAGCTGACCGGCGCCCGGCCGGGCGAACTGTTCGAACTCCGCACCGCCGGCAACGTCATCCCGCCGCACCGGATCGGCCGGCTCACCGCCGAGGCCGCGACGGTGGAGTACGCCGTCAACGTGCTGCGCGTCACCGACCTGATCCTCTGCGGCCACACCCAGTGCGGCGCCGTCCAGGCGCGGACCCGGTCGCAGGCCCCGCGGACGGCGCCGACGATGTGGCTGTGGCTGCTCCAGACCCACCACTGGCGCCGCCTGCACACCCCCGACGCGGATCCCGGGCACCAGCATCTGCTCGCCCAGGCCGACAAGCTGCGCCGCTACCCGGCGGTGACCAAGAGCCTGCGCGCCAGACGCCTGCGCATGCACCTCTGGTACTACGACGTCGACACCGCGACCGTCTCAGCCTGCCAGGAGAACGGAGCCTTCGCCCCTCTCTGACGGCGGCCGCCCTTCACGACGTCCGCGGCGGCCCCGCGACGCCCGTCGCCGGAAGCGAGACCCAGCCGCGGGTGAAGGGCGACTGGATGCGCACCGCGTTCTCCAGGTCCACCCCGATGTGGGGGTGGGCCTGGAGAAGCTCCTCCAGCGCGACACGGGCCTGAAGCTTCGCCAGATGCGACCCGATGCAGAAGTGGACGCCGCTGGAGAAACCCAGATGGCGCGGAATCTCACGGGTGACGTCGAGCTCGCCGGCCGACGGGCCGAACTCGCGCTCGTCCCGGTTCGCCGACCCGAACAGCATCATCACCTTCTCGCCCTCCGGGATCCGCGTCCCGTGCAGCGTGACCGGGCGCGTGGTCGTCCGGGCCAGCGCCTGCACGGAGCTCTCCAGGCGCAGGAACTCCATCAGCGCGTTCGGTATCAGCGACGGGTCGGCCGCCAGGCGCTCGCGCTGCCCGTGGGCGCCGTCCAGCAGCGCCACGCCGTGCGAGATCAGGTTCCCGGTCGTGTCGTTGCCGCCCGCCACCATGACGAAGCAGAACCCGAGGACGTCCCAGTCGGTGAGGCGCTCCCCGTCCACCTCCGCGGCCGCCAGCGCGCTGACCAGGTCGTCGGACGGATCGGCGCGGCGCGCGGCGATCACGTCGCTGAAGTAGCCGAACATCTCCGCCACCGCGTTCACCGCCCCCTCCCGCGCCGAGTGCGGGCCGAACCCCTCGTCCTGCAGGGTCGTGAGGGCGGACACCCACGGATCGAACCTCGCGCGGTCGGCCTCCGGGACGCCGAGCAGGTGCGCCAGCGCGAACGTCGGCAGCGGCGAGGAGAAGTCCCGGTGCAGGTCGGGCGTCTCGCCGTCGGCCGCCCTGCGCTCCATCACCGCGATCCGGGACCGGACGAATTCCCGGAGCAGGCCTTCGAGCGCGGCCGTCCGGCGCGGCGTGAACCCGTGGCTGATCAGGCGCCGCAGCACCGTGTGCCGCGGCGGATCCAGCATCACGATCGTCGGGGCCAGGCCCAGCGTGCCGATCTCGTCCGGGTGGAACGTCAGACCCTGCGCCGACGAGAACGCCTCCGCGTCCCGCGTCGCCGCCCAGACGTCCTCGAACCGCGACAGCGCCCAGAACGGCGGCTCCCCGTGGCGGTGCACCGGCTCCTCGTCGCGGAGCCGCCGGTAGGCCGGATAGGGATCGGCCTGGAAGCCGGGATCGAAGGGATCGTAGACGTCCGCCATGCCCGCCTCCGGTTATAACAGGCGTCGTTATTAACGCCCCCTGTTAGTATCACCGGCGTGCCGAAAGACGCAAGAGCCACCCGCGACGCCCTCATCCGCGCCGGCGCCCACCTCTTCGCCGCCCACGGCATCGACGCCACCCGCACCCGCGACATCGTCGCCCTCGCCGGACAGGCCAACGACTCCGCCGTCACCTACCACTTCGGCTCCCGCGACGGCCTCCTCCACGCCATCCTCCGCGCCGGCATCACCCGCATGGAACCCGCCCGCGCCGCCACCCTCCCCACCCTCCACCCCGACGACCCCCACACCATCGTCGACGCCATCGTCCGCCCCACCGCCGACGAACTCCGCACCCCCCACGGCCGCGACTTCCTCCGCATCACCGCCCAACTCGCCGGACGCGCCGGAATCCGCGACCACCAACCCCCACCCCTCCTCCACGACACCGCCCTCCAACAACAACTCCACCTCCTCGAAACCGCCTGCCGCGCCACCCTCCCCGAACCCATCGCCCTCGAACGCATCTCCCTCTTCATCGCCTTCCTCACCGCCGCCCTATCCGACCGCGCCACCCGCACCCACCACCCCCCCACACCCCCACCCACCCCCGCACACGACACCTTCACCACCGACCTCACCGCCATGCTCACCGCCGCCCTCCAAGCCCCCCCCCCCAACCCGTTTGCCTAACCACCCCCCACCCCATACAGTTAAGACATCACCGCGGGGTGGAGCAGTTCGGTAGCTCGCTGGGCTCATAACCCAGAGGTCGCAGGTTCAAATCCTGCCCCCGCTACTGGTCTGGGGTCCCCTGGTCGCCGCTTGCGGCTTCCCGGGGACCCTTCGCATTTCGCCCGGGGGACGATCCCCCGGAGCCCCCTGTTCCTCCGCCTCCCCCACCCGCCCGCCCCTGGGGCTTCGCCCCTAGACCCCCCTCGGGCTTCGCCCATCGACTTCCCCCGGGCTCCGGTCTTCGATCTCCCCCCGGGCTTCGGTCTTTGATTTCCCTCGGGCTTCGGCCTTCGTTTTCCCTCGGGCCTCGGCCTTCGGCCCCTCTCGGGCTTCGCCCTTCGCCCTCCCTCGGGCTTCGGTCTTCGATCTCCCCCGGCTCGGCCCTCGTGCCCCTCCGCTTTGCTCCCGGTCAGGGTGCGGGGGTGGCGGGGATGGGGGTGGTGCGGCCTTGCTGGAGTTCGGCGTTCAGGGTCTGCTCGCCTAGGGCGGCTTGCAGGGCCTTCATGGTGCGGTCCACGTCGGTGCCGGCGGCTGCGGGTCTTGGGGCGCCCGTCGCCTCCCTCGCTGCGGTGGCCGCGCCCAGCAGACGCGCGGCCCGGTGGTGTTCGCCCGCCAGGGTGTGGGCGGCCGCCAGCCCTTCCAGCGCCAGCGCCGCCGCCCGCGGGTCGCCGGTGCGGCGCGCTACGGCCAGGGCCTCCAGGTGCGCCTCGCGGGCGGCTCCGGCGTCGCCGCGCTGCTCGGCCACGAAGCCCAGTTCCGACAGGGTGAGCGCTACACCGGGGTCGAACCCGACGCGCCGCTGCCAGTCGAGCGCGTCGCGCAAGAGCTTCTCCGCCACGTCCAGCCGACCCTGCCGCCGCGCCCCCATCGCCAGGCCCAGTTCGGCGAACACCTCTCCGGGGCGGTTGCTCTGCTCGGTCGCCAGCCGCATGGCCTTCTCGTGGAGCCGCTCCGCCCCGGCCAGGTCGCCCGTCATCATCGCGATCCTGCCCAGCCCGGACAGCAGGTACGAGACCTGCGTCCAGATCCCTAGGTCCTCGGCCAGCCGCAGCCCCTCGCGGAGCAGACGGGCGGCGCCCTGGAGGTCACCGCGGATCTCGGCGAGCCTGCCTCGCAGATCGGCGGCCCTCAACCGGCCCCAGCGGTCGCCGAGCTCGTCGAAGAGCGCCGCGCCCTGTTCGGTGTGGCGCGCGCAGGCGGCCAGATCCCCGCGGATCAGCGCGTAGTGGGCCAGCGTGGTCAGCGCGGCCGCCGTGCCCCAGCGGTCCCCGGCCTCGCCGAAGGCGGCAAGGGCCCGCCGCGCCAGCCCTTCGCCGGTGGCCGAGTCCGCGCCGCCCAGCAGGATCTCGGCGAGGAACCACTCCGCTCGGGCCCGGCCGTCCGGGTCGTCCAGGCGGTCGTAAGGTTCCAGCGCCGCCTCGACCTGCCGCGTCCGGTCGATGCCATGGCGGCCGAGCATCTCCATGCCCGTCCGCCACGCCCCGGCCGCGGCCCGTGAGGAGGACGCCGCCGTGCCGTCGTGGCTGAGCGCCAGATCCAGCAGGCGGCGCCCCTCGCTGAGCCGCCCGCGCAGAAACCAGTACCAGGCCATCGCGTTGACCAGGCGCAGCGCGAGATCCGGGCGGTCGTGCCGCACGGTGCTCTCGATGGCGGCGCGCAGATTGGCGTGTTCCAGGTCCAGGTGCTGGAGCCAACGCCGCTGGTCGGGGCCGCGGAGTCGCTCCGCCGCCCGCTCCGCGAACCCGACGTGGTACCCGTCGCGCCGGGCTCGGGCATGCTCGGACTCGCCGGCCTCCCGCAGGCGCTCGGCGCAGTAGGCGGCGACGGACTCCAGCAGCCGGTAGCGGTGGCCGCGCACGCCGTCGGAGACCACGACCATGGAGCGGTCGACCAGGCGGGACAGCAGCTCCGCGACGTCCTCGCCCGCGACCCCGTCCCCGGCGCAGACCGCCTCGGCCGCCTCCAGCGAGCAGCCGTCGGCATGCACCGACAACCGCCGCAGGACGGCGCGCTCCGGCCCGGTCAGCAGGTCCCAGCTCCAGTCGATCGCCGCGCGCAGCGTCCGCTGCCGCCGCGGGACGTCCCGCCGGCCGGCCGACAGCAGCCGGAACCGGTCGTCCAACCGGGCCGCCAGCTCGTCCGCGCCGAGCGCGCGGACCCGCGTGGCCGCCAGTTCCAGCGCCAGCGGGATGCCGTCGAGACGGCGGCAGATCGCCGCGACGGCGCGGGCGTTGCCGGCGGTGAGAGCGAAACCGGGAGACGCGGCGGCGGCACGCGCGACGAACAGCCGGACGGCGCTGGACCGGCGCAGGGCCGACGGGCCCGCCTCCTCCGCCTCGCCGGGCGGCTCCAGCGGCGGCACCGACCAGATCGCCTCACCGCCGACCCCCAGCGGTTCCCGGCTCGTCGTGAGGATCCGCACCTGCGGCGCCGCCGCCAGCAGCCGGTGCGCCAGATCCGCCGCGGGCTCGATCAGGTGCTCGCAGTTGTCGAGCACCAGCAGCAGCCGCCTGCCGCGCAGCGCACAGGCGACCCGGTCGGCGGCAGGGACGGCTCCTCCACCGGCGTCATCGCGGACGCCGAGCGTGGCGGCGACCGCGTCCGCCAGCGCGTCCGGCCGGTCGTGACCGCCGAGACCGACCGACCACACCCCGTCGGGAAACGCGTCGAGAGCCCCGGCGGCGATCTCCAGGGCCAGCCGGGTCTTGCCGACCCCTCCCGGCCCCGTGAGCGTGACGAGACGGAACCGCTCCAGCAGCGCCCGCACCTCGCGGACCGCCTCCTCGCGGCCGATCAGCTCGCCGGGCGGCGCGGGCAGGTTGGTCCGGGGACGTCCGGGCGCCAGGTCCGGGTCCCGGGTGAGGATCGCCTGCCGGAGATCCGCCAGCTCGGGGCTCGGATCCAGACCCAGATCCTCGCGCAGCCGGTCGCGCAGCTCCCCGAAGCTGTCCAGGGCCTCGTGCTGCCTTCCGGCCCCGTACAGAGCGCGCATCAGAGCGGCGTGCAGCCGTTCCCTGAGGGGGTGGCGGGCCACCAGGTCGCGCAGCTCGCCCACCAGCGCGCTGTGCTCGCCCAGGGCGAGCCGGGCCTCGACGAGATCCTCCACGGCCGCCAGCCGCTGCTCCTCCAGGCGAAGGATCGCGGCCCGCGCGAACGGCTCGTCGCCGAAGGGGGCGTAGGCGGGGCCCCTCCACAGGGCCGACGCTTCGGTGAGCAGCGCGGCCCTGGCCCGAGGGTCGGCGGTCTCCCGCGCCCGGGCGACGAGCGCGGCGAACCGGCCCGCGTCCACCGCCTCGGAATCGACCCGCAGCAGATACCCCGGCGCCTGGTACACCACCAGATCCCTGCCGCCCGGCTCGGCGTCCTCCAGCGCCCGGCGCAACTGGGACACCTTGACCTGCAGGGCCCCCGCCGGGTCCGCCGGACGCGCCGGCCCCCACAGATCGTCGATCAGCCGGTCCGCCGACACCGGCCGCCCGTCCTGGACGAGCAGATCGGCCAGCAGCGCCCGGACCTTCAGCCCCCGGACCGCGACCTGGGTGCCGTCGGCCGTCCAGACCGCCAGCGGTCCGAGCACCCCGAAACGCATGATCCCCACGATAACGCCCTGACCGGGGCCTACGGCGGCGCCCGGGAGACGGTAGGCGGAGGGAAAGCGGGCGGTAAGCGGCCCGCCGCATAGTCGGGCGACGGCACCAGAACCTCTACCGAAGAAGGTCCATCATGCGTTCCGCGCCCAGGCCGGGATTGAGCCTGGCCCTGCTGGCGTTCTCCAGCCTCATCACCTCGCTCGACTTCACCATCGTGTACGTGGCGCTGCCCGACCTCGTCCGCGACGTCGGCTTCTCCGAGGGCTCGGCCCAGTGGGTGATCAGCGCCTACGCCGTGTTCTTCGGCGGCTTCCTGCTGCTCGGCGGCCGCTCGGGCGACCTGCTGGGACGCCGCCGCATGTTCGTCCTCGGCATGGTCGCGTTCGGCGGCGCGTCCCTGCTCGGCGGCCTCGCCACCTCCCCGGGCACGCTCGTCGCCGCCCGCGCGATCCAGGGGGTCGGCGCCGCGATCGTGTTCCCCGCCACCCTCGCGCAGGTCAACACCATGTTCGCGGAGGGACGCGAACGGCTCAGGGCGCTCGGGGTGTGGGCCATGGCCGGCGCCGGAGGGCTCAGCGCCGGGGCGCTCCTCGGCGGCGTCCTCACCCACGCGTTCGGCTGGGAGGCCGTGTTCCTCGTGAACGTGCCGCTGGTGGCCGCCGCGGCCGCCGCCGCGTTCCGGCTGCTGCCGGCGGACGGACCGGTCGACCGCGGCCGCGGGTACGACCTGCCCGGCGTGGTCACCGGCACCGCGGGCGCCACCCTCCTCGTGTACACGATCGCCGAGGTCCCCGACACGGGCTGGACCTCCGCGGAGTTCGCCGTCGGGGCCCTGCTCGCACTCGGCCTGCTGGCCGCCTTCCTCGCCGTCGAGGCGCGCAGCCGCAGCCCGCTGATGCCGCTGCGCCTCCTGCGCGACCGCGACCTGGCCCCCGCCCTTGTGATCATCTTCGTGTTCGGGGCGACCATGCAGAACGTCGTGTACTTCCTCACCCTGTACTTCCAGGACGTGCTGGGCTACACGGCCCTGCGGGCGGGACTGGCGTTCCTCGGCCTGTCCGCGGTGATCGCCCTGGGGAACTTCGCCGCCGGACGGCTGATGCTGCGCATCGGCATCCGCGGCACCCTCATCACCGCGCTCCTGCTCGGGGCAGGGGGCAGCGCCCTCCTGGCGGCCGGAATGATGGCCGACGGCTCGTACCTCACCGTCCTGGCCGGGATCGCCGTGTACGGGATGGGCATGGGCACGATCTACCCCACCCAGTTCGCCGCCGCGGCCACCGGCGTGGACGCGCGTGAGCAGGGCATCGCGGGCGGCATGGCCAACACCGCCATGCAGATCGGTGTGGGCGTCGGGCTGGCCGTGCTCGTCGGCGTCGCGGCATCCGGCAGCGGCGCCGCCGCCGGCCTGCGCGCCGCCGTCGCCGTGTCGGCCGCCCTGACCCTGGTAGGTGTCATCGCGGCTCTCGCCCTTCCCGGCCGCCCCGCCGGCGGGCCCAGCGGTGAGGTCTCCGGGAGTGCGGCGGCATCACCGGCCCCAAAGGTCGGCACGACCTGATGTGGGGAGCGTTCTACTCGGGTCTTGGTGTCCGCACGATCGCATCCGGATTCATCGGCCACTCCGCCGTGGTGAGGCTCAGGCGGTCGTTGTAGGGAAAGCGGTCGTCCTCGTCGCGGGGGAGGGCGGTGCGGACGAAGCAGCGGTGCAGCAGCAGCTCACGGCGCTCGTCCAGCGGGGCCTCATCCTCCAGGCGGCCGGCCGGACGGTGCGGAGGGTCCTCGCCGATGTCGATCGCGCCGTCCCAGTTGAGGTGCAGGCCGGCCTCGTCGGCGTAGAAACGGGGGAAGCTCGTCCGCCACTGCGATTGGGAACCCCAGCCGTGTGACAGGTCGCCGGCCGGGCGCGAGGCGCGGCGGAAGGTGAAGTACAGCGTCGAGGTCGTGGCGACCGCGGCGTCGATCAGATGCCGCGGCGCCCGCACCCGCACGCCGGCGCGGCAGAACAGCAGGTCACCGAACCAGAAACCGGGCCACAGCACCTCCTCCACGGTGACCCGCGTCGCGCCCGGATCCTGCACCACGGCGGAGATCTCGTGGTGGAACGGGGAGAACGCCTCCGCGTGCTCGAACGGGGTCAGCCCGATCTCGGTGAAGAAGTGCGTGTGGGCGGCGCCGCCCTGCTCGATCAGGTAGTCGCTGACCCGGCTCAGCGCGTACAGCTTCATCATCCGCCACAGGTGCTCGTCGTCCCCGGTGCAGCCGCCCGGCGGGATGCGCTCACGCCTGCGCAGGGGCGCCAGCCCGGCCAGGTGGGCGGCCACCGTCCGCCGCCGGCCCGCCAGGAACCGGCGGGGCTCGCCGTCGTGGTCCAGCAGATCCTCGTAGAGGCGGCGGAAGCAGGCCCGGTCGAAGTCCATCGCGCGATGATGGCGCGGCTGCTCCCCGGCGGCAAGAGCGCAGGCGGCGGCCCTTAGCCTGGAGGGGTGAGGAAGGTCTTGGGTGCGGTCGCCGACGTTCTCTGCGTGCTCGTTTTCGTCGCCATCGGGCGGGCTTCGCATGAGGAGGCGGCCAGTCTGGGCGGGTTCCTGTCCACCGCCTGGCCGTTCCTCGTGGGGCTCGGCGCCGGATGGGGTCTTCTGCGGGCCTGGCGGCGGCCTGAGGAGGTCTTTCCGGCCGGGGTCGGGATCTGGGTCTCGTCCGTGGCCGTGGGAATGGTGCTGCGGGTCGTGTCCGGGCAGGGCACCGCTCTCGCGTTCGTGATCGTGGCTTCGGTGTTCCTCGGCGCCGCGCTGCTCGGATGGCGGGTCGCGGCCCGGCTCGTGGCCCGGCTGGCGGCGGCTCGGAAGGTGTCCGCCTCCGGGTGAGGGGCCCTGGAGGACGCCCCCGAATGACCGGGCGGTCTCTTCGGCTGATCGAACCGGTTGACGGCGTCGCGCCGCCCTGGTGAAGTTACCCGCGAGTCATGTACGGGCGCGAGCCTTTCCTGTGAAGGGGACACGATGCCATCTGCGCTGCGCGACTGGCTGGACAAGCCGAACACCGGACGCGGCGTCCACCTGGCGGCCGACGACGGCGGCTGGGAGTTCCGCGACTACGGTGAGCTGGCGTCGGCCGCGCGGCGCACCGCGGGGGCGCTGGTCGAGGAGGGCGTCCGGCCGGGCGACGTGGTGTGCCTGATCCTGCCCACGGACTTCACCTGCGTCGAGACGTACTTCGCGGTCTGGGCCGCGGGCGCCACGGTGTGCCTGATCACTCCGCCGCTGTTCCAGGACGGCGACGACTACGTCGCGCACGTGGCGGCGATCCTGCGCCAGGCGTCGCCGGCGCTGGTCGTGGCCTCCGACGGGCTGGCCGACTACGCGAGGCGGGCCATGGCCGGCGCCGGGCTGGACGGGGAGCCGTGGCGGCCCCGCAAGGCCGACGAGGAGGCCGAGGTCCGGCCCGCCGGCGAGCTCGCCCTGCTGCAGTTCACGTCCGGGTCCAGCGGGTCCCCCCGGGGCGTCATGGTCACCTGGGAGAACCTGGAGGCCAACAGCGATCTGATCGCGCGGGAGGCCGGCTACGAGGACGGGGACGTGGTGGCCTCCTGGCTGCCGCTCTACCACGACATGGGGCTGATCGGCTGCTTCCTCACGCCCATCGCGCGGCAGGGGACGCTGAAGCTGATGCGGCCCGACCACTTCATCCGCGACCCGGCACGGTGGCTGCGGTGCTTCGGGGAGGCGGCCCACACGGCGGCGCCGCCGTTCGCGTACGCCTACTGCGCGCGGCGGGTCAAGCCCGAGCAGCTGGAGGGGCTCGACGTGTCCGGGTGGAAGATGGCGCTGATCGGCGCCGAGCCCATCGACCCGCACACGCTCGAGGTGTTCGCGCAGCTCATGGAGCCGTTCGGGTTCTCCCGGACGATGTTCAAGCCCGCCTACGGGATGGCCGAGACGACGCTGCTCGTCACCATGGACGACGTCCCGCGCAACCCGCTGGCGGTCCGGCCCGACCCGGAGGCGCTGGCGTTCGGGCAGCCCGTCCGGATCCTGGAGCAGCACCCGCTCGGACCGGAGTCCCTCGGCGCCAAGGCCGGCTGGGTCGTCGGCTGCGGGACGCCCGAGGACGACGTGCCCGTCGCCATCGTCGACGACGAGGGGAACGAGCTGGAGAGCGGCCTCCTCGGCGAGATCGTCGTCGGGGGACCGTCGGCGTGCCCGGGGTACTTCGCGGGGGCCGAGGCCAAGTCGACCCGGTTCATGGACGGGAAGGTCTACACCGGCGACGCCGGGTTCTTCCACGAGGGGCAGCTGTTCGTCCTCGGGCGGATGGGCGACAGCATCAAGGTGCGGGGGCGCTCGGTCTACGTCGAGGACCTCGAATCCAAGATCGCCGAGGTGAGCGGGCTCGGTAAGGGCCGCATCGTCGTGGTCGGCGTCCCCGGCGCCGGGCGCAAGGGGCTCGCGCTGTTCGCCGAGACGCAGGACGAGACCTGGATCGGCGGGGTGCGCGAGATGCTGCGGCGCCGGCTCGGAGACGACGTGGAGCTGACCATCGTCGTCGGCACCGGCCTGATCCAGCGCACCTCCAGCGGCAAGCCCCGCCGCAGGTACATGTGGGAGCGGTTGCAGGGCGGCCACCTGGAGGGCGCGCGGATCATCAGCTGATTGCTAAAGCCGGTGATAACAGGACAACATGGCGTTGACGCTGTGAGAGGGCCATGATGCCGGCTGTTGCCAAGACGCTGCTGAAGCTGGGCTCCCGCCTGGGTTCCACCGCCCAGAACGCCCTGGAGGTCGCCCGGTTCGGAGGGTTCGACACCGACGAGGACGCCTCGCCCTGCGAGGTGGTGACCGAGCAGCGCGTCTACCGGCTGCGGCACTACTTCCCCGGCGCGGGCGGCGGGCCGGTCGTGCTGCTCGTCCCGCCGCTGATGATCACCGCGGAGGTGTACGACATCTCCTCGCGGGTCAGCGCGGTGCGCGTGCTGCGCGACCTCGGCGTCGACCCGTGGGTGGTCGACTTCGGGGCGCCCGAGCGGGAGCCCGGCGGGCTGGAGCGGACGGTCAGCGACCACGTCCTGGCCGTCAGTGACGCGGTGGACCGGATCCGGGAGGCCACCGGCCGGGACGTGCACCTCGCCGGGTACTCGCAGGGCGGCATGTTCGTCTACCAGGCCGCCGCGTACCGGCGCAGCGAGGGCGTCGCGTCCGTGGTGACGTTCGGGAGCCCGGCCGACACCAGCGTCGGGCTGCCGTTCGGGCTGCCGAGCTGGCTCGCGTCCGAGGGCGTCGAGCGCATCCCCGACGCCCTGCTCGGCGGGTTCGCGGTGCCGGGCTGGGTCACGCGGCTCGGGTTCCAGCTCCTCAGCCCCGTGAAGTCGGTGCGCTCCCGGGTCGACTTCATCCTCCAGCTCCACGACCGGGAGCGGCTCGCGCCCCGGGAGCGCCAGCGCCGCTTCCTGGAGCGGGAGGGCTGGGTGTCGTGGCCCGGACCGGCGCTGGCGGAGTTCATCCGCCAGTTCATCCAGCACAACCGCATGCTGACCGGCGGGTTCCTCATCGGCGACCGGCTCGTCACGCTCGCCGACATCACCTGCCCCGTCCTGACGTTCGTCGGGGAGGTGGACGAGATCGCGGCGCCGCCGATGGTGCGCGGGATCCGCCGTGCCGCGCCGCGCGCCCAGGTGTACGAGGCGTCGCTGCGCGCCGGGCACTTCGGGCTCGTCGTCGGCAGCCTCGCCATCGCGCGGACGTGGCCGGCCGTCGCCGCGTGGGCGCGCTGGCGGGACGGCGAGGCGGAGCTCCCCGAGATCGTCGTGCCCGTCGCCGGGGACGAGGAGGCCGCGTCCGCCGGGCTCCCGGGCGGCCCCGCCGGGTACGGCCTCCAGCTCGCCATGGGCGTCGGGGCGAGCGCCGCCCGCTCGGCGTACCGGACGGCCTCGCGGGCCGTGCACGGAACCCGCCAGCTCGGCGGGGAGGCCGCGCAGAACCTGCCGCGCCTGGCCCGGCTGGAGCGCATCCAGTCCGACACCCGCATGTCCATGGGGCTGCTGCTGGACGAGCAGGCCCGCCGCATGCCGGACGAGGTCTTCTTCCTCTACCAGGGGCGCGGGCACACCCACGACGCGGCCAGGCGCCGCATCGACGCCGTGGTCCGCGGCCTGATCCACATCGGGGTGCGGCGCGGCGACGCGGTCGGGGTGCTGATGGGCACCCGGCCGACCGCGCTCGCTCTCGTCGCCGCGCTCAACCGGCTCGGCGCCGTCGCGGTGCTGCTGCGGCCCGACGGCGACCCGGCCGCCGAGGCGCGGCTCGGCCAGGTCACGCGGGTCATCGCCGACCCCGAGCACGCCGCGGCCGCCGCGGGGCTGGAGGACGTGCCCGGCTTCCTGCTGGGCGGCGCGGGACGCGGCGAGCGCGGTCCGCTGATGGACATGGAGGCCATCGACCCGGACCGGGTCGAGCTTCCCGGCTGGTACCGGCCCAACCCGGGCCGGGCCGGCGACCTGGCGTTCGTGGTCTTCCGCGGTGACGGGGACCAGCTGCGCGCCAGCCGCATCACCAACCGGCGGTGGGCCCTGTCGGCGTTCGGGACGGCGTCCTCGGCCTCCCTGTCCTCGTCCGACACCGTCTACAGCCTCACGCCGCTCCAGCATCCGTCCGCGCTGCTGATGAGCCTCGGAGGAGCCGTCGCGGGCGGTGCGCGACTGGCCCTGGCGAGCGCCCACGCCGATCCCGGGGGGAGCGGGGGGTCGTCCCCCCGCAAGGAGTACGACCCCGAGACGTTCTGGGACGAGGCGCGGCGCTACGGCGTGACCGTCGCCTCCTACACCTGGACGCTGCTGCGCGAGCTCGTGAACGCGCCGCCGGACCCGGCCGAGCGGCACCACGCCGTCCGGCTGTTCATCGGGTCGGGCATGCCGCGCAACCTGTGGCAGCGGGTCGAGGAGCGGTTCGCGCCCGCGCGGGTCCTGGAGTTCTACGCCTCCACCGAGGGCGAGTCGGTGCTGGTCAACCTGAGCGGCAAGAAGCCCGGGTCGCTCGGGCGGCCGCTGCCGGGCAGCGCCGGGGTGCGCCTGGCCCGCTACGACCTGGAGAACGGCCGGCTCGCCGAGGGGCCGGACGGGTTCGCCATCCCCTGCGAGCCCGGCGAGATCGGCATGCTGCTCGCCCGGGTGCGGCTGTCGGCGATCGGGTCGGCGGCCCGTCCCGTGCGGGGCGTGTTCCGCCCCGAGGACGCCTGGACGATCACCGGGGACCTGTTCCGGCGGGACGCCGACGGCGACTTCTGGCTCGTCGGCCGGGAGACCGAGCTGATCCGCACGGCCGACGGCATCGTCCCGCCCGGCCCCATCCGGGACGCGCTGGGCGACCTGCCCTACGTCGACGCCGTCGCCGTCTACGGGATCCCGGTGGGCGACACGGAACTGGCCGCGGCAGCCGTCAGCCTGCGGGCCGCCCCCGGGTCTTCCGCCGAGGGCGCCGTCAAGCCGGTGGACCTGTCCGAGGCGCTGCTGCGGGTGGAGCCGGGGCTGCGGCCCGCGATCGTGCGGATCGTGGACGAGGTGCCCGTCACGGCGGGACGGCGGCTGCGGACGGCGCCGCTGCGGGACGAGGGAGTCCCGCCGGCGGGGGACGGGCGCGCCTTCTACCGGGACAAGGCGGGCGCGTACCGGCCGCTGACGGACGCCGCGCGGCGGCGGCTCCTCAAGGCGGCGCCCGCCCGCGAGGCCCGCTGACGCCCAAGTCACCGCCGATAAGTCTGGACTTACAGGCGGCCGTTGCGTTAGAACAAAGCGACAGAATTCGCGCATTTGTTGCACGCGTCCGGAGGGGTCATGACGAGTGTTCTCGCGCCGCCGCCGCAGGGCAGCGACCTGAAACCGGTGCCCGGCGTCCCCGGCGTCCCCTACATCGGCAGCACGCTCGCGGTGATGCGCGACCCGATCGGGATGGCCCGCAAGCGGTACGCCGAGTACGGCCCGGTCGCCTGGGGATGGCTGCTCGGCCAGCGGATGGTCACCGTCCACGGCCCCGAGGCCGCCGAGGTCGTCCTGGTCAACCGCGACAAGGCGTTCGCGAACGGGCCCGCGTGGAGCTACTTCATCGGCCCGTTCTTCAACCGCGGCATCATGCTCCTGGACTTCGAGGAGCACCTGCACCACCGCCGCATCATGCAGCAGGCGTTCACCCGCCCCCGGCTGCGCTCCTACATGGACGCGATGGCCCCCGGCATCGTCAAGGGCGTGGAGTCGTGGGAGCCCGGGCAGGGCTTCAAGGTCTACGACCACATCAAGAAGCTCACGCTCGACCTCGCGGTGGACGTCTTCATGGGCGTCGAGCTCGACGACGCCGAGCGGGCGCGGGTCAACGGCGCGTTCATCGACGCCGTCCGGGCGGGGACGGCCTACGTCCGCTTCCCGGTGCCCGGCCTGCGCTGGCACAAGGGCCTCCAGGCGCGCAAGGTGCTGGAGGAGTTCTTCCACCGGCACCTGCCCGCCAAGCGCCGGGGCGACGGGAGCGACCTGTTCTCGGCGCTCTGCCAGGCCGAGACCGACGACGGCGAGCGGTTCACCGACGAGGACGTCGTCAACCACATGATCTTCGCGTTGATGGCGGCGCACGACACCACCACCATCACGCTGACGACGATGGCCTACTACCTGGCCAGGTACCCCGAGTGGCAGGAGCGGCTCCGCGAGCAGTCCCTGGGGCTCGGCAAGGAGAGCCCCGGCTTCGACGACCTGGACGCCTTCACCGGCATCGACATGGTGATGAAGGAGTCGATGCGGTTGGTCACGCCCGTCCCGGCGCTCCCGCGCAAGGTCGTCAAGGACACCTCCATCCTCGGCTTCCACGTCCCCGCCGGGACGACCGTCGTGGTGCCGATGCTCAGCAACCACCACATGGCCGACTGGTGGACCGACCCCGACGAGTTCGACCCCGAGCGGTTCTCCCCGGAGCGCCGCGAGGACAAGGTCCACAAGTACGCCTGGGCGCCGTTCGGGGGCGGGGCGCACAAGTGCATCGGGCTGCACTTCGCCGGAATGCAGGTCAGGACGATCCTGCACCAGATGCTCCTGCGGTACCGCTGGAGCGTGCCCGCCCGCTACGAATGGCCCCTGGACACCACGTCCCTTCCCTCGCCCAAGGACGGGCTTCCCGTCCGCCTCGACCGACTGGAGCAGTGAAGATGAGCAAGGTCGTCGCCATCACCGGGGCCGCGCGGGGGATCGGCCTCGCCACCGCCCGCGCCCTCAAGGCCAGGGGCGCCACCGTCGTCATCGGCGACATCGACGAGACCGCCGTCAAGGAGGCCGCCGAGTCGCTCGGCGTCACCGGCCTCGCCCTGGACGTCACATCCCGCGAGTCGTTCACCGCCTTCCTCGACAGGGCCGAGGAGGCCGCCGGGCCCCTCGACGTCGTCGTCAACAACGCGGGCATCATGCCGATCGGGCCGGTCACCGACGAGAGCGACGCCGACGCCCGCCGCTGCATCGACATCAACGTGCACGGCGTGATGCTCGGCACCAAGCTCGCCCTCGACCGGATGCTGCCGCGCGGCCGGGGCCACGTCATCAACATCGCCTCGCTCGCCGGCGTCATGTTCACTCCCGGCCTCGCGCTCTACAACGCCAGCAAGGCCGCCGTCGTCGGGTTCACCGAGGCGACCCGGCTGGAGGTGGCGGACCGCGGCGTGCACGTCAGCGCCGTCCTGCCCACCTTCACCAACACCGAGCTGACCGCGGGGACGCGCAGCCCGAAGGGGCAGAAGAACTGCGAGCCCGAGGACATCGCCGCCGCGGTCGTCGAGCTGGTCGGCAGGCCGCGCCCGCAGGTCGCCGTGCCGAAGAAGCTCGGCACGCAGGTCCGGCTCGGCGCGCTGCTGCCCGAGCGCGTCCGGCGGGCGACCTCCCGCCGCCTCGGCCTCGACAAGATCTTCCTGGAGTACGACCCCGAGGCGCGCAAGGGCTACGACGCCCGCATCCGGTCGGGTTCCTAGACCGCTCCCGCCCGCCGCGCCCTGCGGAAGGCGCGGCGGGCCGGCGGCAGGTAGCGGACGGCCTCGGGCAGCAGCGGCCACACCCGTCCCGCCGCGCGGACGGCCGCCGCGAACCGCCGGTGCCGGCGCTCGTCGGCGGCGCTCCACGGCAGGTCGAGCAGCTCGCGCATGCGCGGGTGCATCCCGCCGACCGTGATGAACCGGGCGACCGCGTTCAGCGGCGGCGACACCGCCCGCCACACCGGCGCCGGCACCCTGGGCGGCGCCGGCAGCCCCTTGGTCACGTACCCGACGCCGTACCGCGCGGTCCTGTGCGCGACGATCTCCTCGTCCAGCATCCGCTTCCAGTACGCCTGGAACGCCTCCCAGTCGTCCGGCATGGCCCGGTCGCTGACCCCGTACATCCGGAACCAGGTCTTGGACTCCTCGTAGATCCGGCGCTTCTCGTCCTCGCCGAGCGGCCGGATGAAGGTCTCGACGCCGTAGAGCATGTTGTCGAGGAAGGTCGCGTGCGCCCAGTAGTAGGTCTCGGGATCGAGCGCGTGGTAGCGGGAGCCGTCCGGCATCGTGCCCTTGATCTCGCGGTGGTAGTCCCGCACCCTGCGGCCCGTCTCGCCGGACCGCTCCCCGCCGTACACGGTGTTCAGGATCGGGCCCGCGGACCGCTTGACCCGCGCGAACGTCTCGGTGAAGAACACCGAGTGGTCCAGGACGCCCTGGCCGAGCGCGGGGAGCATGTTCTGCAGCACGCCCGCCCGCGGGCCGACGAGGAACATCCGGGTGTCGCCGAAGTACCGCCAGGTCAACGACCCGGGTCCGAGGGGGGCCGGGGTCCGCGCGTCGGCCTCGTCCGTCATGTGCACCGCCGGGGGTCGGAACGGGACTACAGAACGACGATCATTGTAACTGTGTCCCATCCGGTGGCGGGGCGCCGGCCGTCCGGCGGCTAGGGTGCGGGCATGACCACGGACGCGACCATCACGCAGGGGCTGCGGGACCGGCTGGCGGCGCCGGACGCCGGCGCCGACGACCTCGACACCCGCATCCTCGACGCCGCGCTCGCGGAGTTCGAGACCTACGGGCTGCGCCGGGTCAGCGTCGAGGACGTCGCCAAGCGGGCCGGGGTCGCCCGCACCACCATCTACCGGCGGTTCACCAACAAGGAGCAGCTGGTCCAGGCCGTGATCCTGCGGGAGTGCCGCCGCTTCCTCACCGCCATCGCCGACGCCACCGAGGACCTCGCCTCCCCCGAGGACGCCGTCGTCGAGGGCTTCGTGGTCGGCCTGCGCAACGCCCGCACCCACCCGCTCATGACGCGCGTCCTGCAGAGCGAGCCCGAGGCGTTCCTGCCGCAGCTCAGCATGAACGGCGGCGCGGTGATGCTCGCGGCCCGCGACATCCTCGCCGACCGCCTGCGCCGCGCCCGCCCCGGCGACCCCGATGACCACGGCACCGTGGCCGAGGTGCTGCTGCGGGTCGCGGTCTCGCTGCTCCTCGTCCCCGGCGGCGGCCTCGCCCTAGACGACGAAGACGCCACCCGCGCCTTCGCCCGCGAATATTTGTCGCGCCTTCTGTGTTAATTGCTTTTTTCTCCTCCTTCGGGCCTGGCGGCCCTCCATCGTCGACAAAAGCGGGCGATCGCTGGCATCGCTCCGGCTCGCCTGGCGGCTCGCTGCGCGATCAGGTTCTCGCAAGCTCGAACCTGCCTTCGGACGCGATCGCTGTACCTATGGCAGTGCTCTCCTCCTTCGGGCCCGGAGGCCCTCCATCGTCGAGAACTGCGGGCGATCGCTGCATCGCTCCGGCTCGCCTTGAGGCTCGCTGCGCGATCAGGTTCTCGCTTCGCTCGAACCTGCCTTCGGACGCGATCGCGACCATTGAGGTTGTTGCGTGGTTGCGGTGGGGGCTGAGGTTCTTGCGGGGGGTCCCGTAGGCTTTGGGTGTCGAATTTCGTTCTAGAAGCGAGGTGGGGCATGGCGGCGGTCGTGCAGACGTCCTACGGGAAGGTCCGGGGGGCGGAGCGGGACGGTGTGACCGCGTTTCTCGGGATTCCCTATGCCGCGCCGCCGTTCGGGGCCGACCGGTTTCAGGCTCCGCGGCCGCCCGAGCCTTGGGACGGTGTCCGTGACGCCGTCGAGTACGGGCCGACCGCGCCCAAGCCCGGCTACCCCCCGGTGTTCGCCGCTCTCGTGCCCGACCCCCAGATCCCCGGTGACGACTGCCTCAACCTGAACGTGTGGACTCCCCGCCTTCCGGACGGCGAGGAGGGCCTCCCGGTGATGGTGTGGATCCACGGCGGTGCCTTCCGGAACGGATCGGGCGCGGTGCCCGTCTACAACGGCCGCAACTTCGCCCGCGACGGCGTCGTCTGCGTGACGATCAACTACCGGCTCGGCGTCGAGGGCTTCGCGTATCTGCCCGGCGCTCCGCCCAACCGCGGGCTGCTCGACCAGATCGCCGCCCTGGAGTGGGTCCGCGACAACATCTCCGCGTTCGGCGGCGACCCCGCCCGCGTCACCGTGTTCGGCGAGTCGGCGGGCGGGATGAGCGTCACCACCCTGCTCTCCCTCGACCTCGGCCTCTTCCACCGGGCCGTCGCGCAGAGCGGCGCGGGCAGCATCGCCCAGGACCCGGCCGACGCCCTGCTCGTCACCAAGGAGATGGCGGCCCGGCTCGGCGTCGAGCCCACCGCCGAGGCGTTCGCCGCGCTCGACCCGGCCGCCGTCATCCCCGTCCAGAACGAGGTCGCCGCCGAGGTCGCGATGCTGCCCGACCCCGGCCGCTGGGGCGCCACCACCGCCGCGGGCGGCATGGCGCTCACGCCCGTCCTGGACGGCGAGCTGATCACCCGGCGCCCCGAGGACGCCATCGCCGCCGGCGCCGGGCGGGACGTGGACCTGCTCATCGGGTACACCACCGAGGAGTTCCGATTCTTCCTGATGCCGACCGGCATCGCCGCCGACCTGACCGACGAACTGGTCGGCGCGGTCGCCGCGGGCATGGGCGTCCCGCCGGGGCTGCCCGCCGCCTACCGCGCCCACCATCCGGAGGCGACGTCCGGCGAGCTGCTCGCGACGATCATCACCGACAGCCTGTTCCGCATCCCCGCCCACCGCGCCGCCGCCGGGCACTGCGCGTCCGGCGGGCGCACCTGGATGTACGAGTTCGCGTGGCGGTCGCCGAACCACGACCTCGGCGCCTGCCACGCGCTGGAGCTCGGCTTCGTCTTCGACAACCTCACCGGCGAGGAGGAGGGCCTCACCGGGCCGAACCCGCCGCAGGCGCTCGCCGACCGGATGCACCGAGCCTGGAACCGCTTCGCCGTCGACGGCGACCCCGGCTGGGAGCGGTTCGACCCGTCGGACCGCGCGGTGATGGTCTTCGACGGCCCCGGCGACGCGATCGTCCACGACCCCCACAGCGACGACCGCGAACTCTGGGACTAGAGCAGCCCTTTCACTACGTGCTCTGCGATGGCCAGGGAGGATGTGGCTGCGGGGGACGGGGCGTTGCGGAGGGTGGTGATCGGGCCCAGGCGGCCTATGCGGAAGTCGTCCACGAGCGTGCCGTCGGGGTCGACCGCCTGGGCGCGGACGCCGGCGGGGGCCGGGACGACGTCGGCCGCCGTCAGCTCGGGGACGAAGCGGCGGGCCTCGGCGACGAACGCCCGCCTGACCGCCGACCCGTACAGCTCCCGCGCGCCCGTGCGCCAGTGCCGCCGGGCCAGGCGGCGGAAGCCGGGCCAGCGGAGCGCCTCCCACAGGTCCTCGGGACGGACGTCGCGCCGCCGGTAGCCCTCCCGGGCGAGGGCGAGGACGGCGTTCGGGCCTATGTCCACGCCGCCGTCCACGCGCCGGGTGAAGTGGACGCCGAGGAACGGGTAGCGCGGGTCGGGGACGGGATAGATGAGACCGCGAACGAGATCCGTCCGGGACGGGACGAGCCGGTAGTACTCGCCGCGGAACGGGACGATCGCCGGGGCCGGGGAGTCGCCCGCCAGCCGCGCCACCCGGTCGGACTGGAGACCGGCGCAGACCACCAGCCGGTCGAAGGTCAGCTGCTCGTGCGGGGAGGCGACCGTGACGCGGTCGCCCGCCCGGCCGATCCGCACGACCTCGAAGCCGAGCCTGACCTCGCCGCCGCCGTCCGCGACGTCCGCCGCGAACGCGCGGGCCACCGCCGGGAAGTCGACGATCGCCGTGGTGGGGGAGTGCAGGGCCGCCACGCCCGCCGCGTGCGGCTCGATCTCGGCCAGCTCGCCGCCGGCCAGCCGCCGCAGCCCGGGGACGCCGTTGGCCGTCGCGCGGCGCTCGATCTCCTCCAGCGCCGCCGTCTCCGCCTCGTCGCGGGCGACGACGAGCTTGCCGCACTCCTCGTACGGCAGGTTCCGGTCGGTGCAGAACTCCTTGAGCAGGCCGACGCCGCGCCTGCACAGGGTCGCCTTCAGCGACCCCGGCGCGTAGTAGAGGCCCGCGTGGGCGACGCCGCTGTTGCGGCCCGTCTGGTGGGCCGCGACGCGGTCTTCCTTGTCCAGGACCGTCACTCTCAGCCCCGGACGCTCCAGCGTCAGCCTGCGGGCGATCGCCAGCCCGACGATGCCCGCGCCGACGACGCCGACCCGTGTCTCCGCCACATCCGCACCCTAGCGGGGGCGCGGCTCAGCTCCCGAGGCGCTTGCGCCCCTGCGCCCGCACCCGCTTGCGCTGGGACGGGTCGAGCATCATGTACCCGACGAGCGGCGCGCCGAGGACGCCGAGGATGATCAGCGCGCTCAGCCACCACGGGAAGACGAACAGGGTCAGGAAGCCGACGACGACGCCGCCGATCACAAGCTTGGTCTGGGTCGACATCTCGCACCTCCGTTGACGGACCGCCCACTTGTAGAACGGCCGTCGGGCGACCGCTGTTCCACGATATGTCGCGAGTCGGCCCGAGCGCCATGGCGGAGGCGCCCCGTCAGATGCGCCCGGCCAGATGCGCCCCGTCAGATGCGCCCGTCAGATGCGCAGGGACAGCTGGCCGCCGCCGAGGGTGCGGAGGACCTCCGCGTGGAGCCTGCCGTTGGTGCACACGACGCTGCCGCCGTCCGGGCCCGGCACGCCGGACAGGTCGGTGAACATGCCGCCCGCCTCCTCCACGATGACCTGGAGGGCGGCGAGGTCCCACAGGGACACCTCGGGCTCGGTGGAGATGTCGACCGCGCCTTCGGCGACCATCATGTGCGACCAGAAGTCGCCGAACGCCCGCGTCCGCCACACCGAGCGGGTCAGTTCGAGGAACCGGGGCAGCCGGTCCTGCTCCTCCCAGCCGCTCAGGCTGGAGAAGGACAGGGACGCGTCGGACAGCTCGCCCACCGACGAGACGCTCATGCGGGACGCGCGGGTCAGGCTGCGGCCCGTCCAGGCGCCGCCGCCCCGGGCCGCCCACCAGCGGCGGTTCAGCGCGGGCGCCGACACCACCCCGACGACGATCTCGTCGTTCTCCATCAGCGCGATCAGCGTGGCCCACACCGGGACGCCGCGCACGAAGTTCTTCGTCGCGTCGATCGGGTCGATGATCCAGCAGCGGTTGCCGTAGCCGGTCCTGCCGTACTCCTCGCCGAGGACCGCGTCGCGCGGGCGGGCCCGCTTCAGCGTGCCGCGGATCTGCTCCTCCACGCTGCGGTCGGCGTCGCTGACCGGCGTCAGGTCCGGCTTGGTCTCGACGTCGAGGTCGAGGGCGCGGAAACGCTTGGTCGTGATGTCGTCGGCCCCGTCCGCCAGCACGTGCGCGAGACGCAGGTCATCGGAATAGCCCGCCACGGCGAGCCACGCTACCCTGATCACCGCCCGTCGCGACACACGTACCCGGGCCGTTCCGGCTTTTCGGGCGGCCGGGACCGGCGCGCCGGGCGCGATGTCCCGCTTCCGGGCGCGGGTGGTGGCAGCATGGGGGCCATGGCGCACGATCTCCCCGAGTGGGTGGCCGAGCTGACCGATCCCCGCCGGGCCGAGACGCTCGACGAGCTCGCCGACCGCCTCGTCCCCCTGGCCGAACACGCCATCGACGTCTCCCGTCGATTGCAGGCGCAACTCAACGAGCTCAACGACCCGTTCAAGCGCGAGGCGCTGTACGGGCGGGTGGAGCGCCTCAAGGCCCGCGTCGGCGAGGCCATGGAGGAGATCACCGCGGAGATCGCCGCGTCCGGGGAGGAGCGCATCGAGCGGGTCTTCGCTGACTGGACCGACCGCGCGGGCCCCGCCGGCGACGGCGACCGGGGCCGGGAGATGCGCCGCCGGCTCGACCGCGACGTCGTCCCGGCGCTGTCGCGGCAGCAGCAGGACGTCGCCGAGCGGGTCGCCGAGCGCACCTCCAAGGCCCTGGAGGAGGCGACGCAGCTGCTGCTCACCCGGGTCGAGGAGCTCGCCAGGGCGGTCACCGACCTGATCCACGACGTGCTCCCGCTGGCCCGCGAGGGGCTGACGCTCGCCAGCCGGATCTCGGCCCTGTCCGGCCACGCCCGCAAGGCGGGGCGGGGGCCGGTCCCGGCCGAGCTGAAGGACGCCGGAGCCGAGACGTCCCGGGCGTTCGACGAGGCCGTGGCGCGGCTGGAGCTGGAGTGGTCGGCGCTCGGCGCCCGGTCCGCGACCGTCCGGGCGGCGCTGCGCGGCGCGGAGGAGGCCGCGTTCAGCCAGGTCACCGAGGAGATGACCCGGTGCGTGGAGGAGCTCGCGCCCCGGCACGTGCAGGCGCTGAACGAGGCCGAGGCCAAGGCGCGCAGCCTGTTCGAGGAGTCGCGGGGCTAGACGGCCTGCGGGAAGCGGAACAGGCGCCCGGGGTCGTGGGCCGCCTTCACCTTCCTGAGCCGGTCCAGGTTGGGGCCGTAGTAGGCGCGGGCCCAGTCCTTCAGACCGGCGTCGATGTAGTTCACGTAGGCGGCGCCTCCCAGGTGGGGCTCCATCGCGGCGTGCGTGGCCGACAGCCAGGCGTCGTCAGGCGCCAGGTACTGGACGCAGAAGAGACCCTTGCGGTGCGGGAAGGCGGTGTCGCCCGGCCCGACGCGCGCGATCGCGGCGCCCATCGCGTCCATGAGGACCGAACGGTTCCCGACGTCGTTGCCCTTGTCGAACCGGGCGAGCAGAGCGCTGATCGCGTCGTCGGGCAGCGGCCTGTAGGCGATGTGCGACTTCCCCGAGTACTCGGTGCGGGGGAAGGCGCCGCCGGGACGCCGCCCCGGCAGGGCACCCCGCCCGTGGCACTGCTCGATCGACTGCCCGGCGCAGCCTCCCATGAACTTCATCGCGTCCATGTAGGGCCGGCTCTGGGCGGTGGTGGAGGCGGGATCCGCGCCCACGGCGGCCGTCAGGCGTTCCATGGGGCCGTCGGCGCCGGCGAGCGCGAGGCCCGTCACCTCGACGCCCGGAGCGCCCTGATCGGGGGCGGTGTCGAGGTGCAGGCTCGTCCAGACCTCGCCGGGCGCCGCCGGCGCCCAGCGCTGCCAGCCGCGCACCACGGCGGCCGCCTTCCGCCAGGGCCAGCGCATGCTGAACGGCGTCACGTCGCCGACCTCGTGCGTCCGGAACGTGAACGCCACCGCCACGCCGAAGTTGCCGCCGCCCCCGCCCCGGCACGCCCAGAACAGGTCCGGGTTCCGCTGCCCGTCGCAGGTCAGGACCCGTCCGTCCGCCGTGACGACCTGGACCTCCTCCAGGACGTCGCACGACAGCCCGTACGCGCGGGACGTCACGCCCAGCCCGCCGCCCAGCGTCAGCCCCGCCACGCCCACCGTGGGGCAGCTTCCGGACGGGACGCTCACACCGTCGCGGGCGAGCCCGTCGTAGAGGTCGATCAGCCGGGTCCCGGCCCCGACGGCCGCGCGGTCGCCGTCGCGCCTCACGCCGTCCATGGGGGAGACGTCGATCACGAGGCCCGGCCCCGTCGACCAGCCCGCGTAACTGTGCCCGCCGGACCGCACCGCCACCGGCATGCGCTTCACCGTGGCGAACGCCACGCATTCCGCGACGTCCTGCGGGGTCGCGCAGTAGGCGACGCCCGCCGGGCGGACCCGGTCGTAGCGCGGGATGTAGAGGCGCCTGGCCTCCTGGTAGGACGCGTCGGACGGGCGGACCAGCTTTCCTTCCAGGCCGCGTTCCAGGGCGTTCCAGTCGGCGGGGCCGGTCGGCATCGGCCTCGGCGGCGAGGACGGAGCCCGGCGCGGGCGGGGCCGCTCATCGGAGCACCCGGCGACGCCGAGCCCGCCAAGCCCGCCGAGCCCGCTGAGGGCCGCCGCCTTGAGCATCGCTCGCCGCTCCATGCGGCCATTGTCGCGCTAGATCACCTTTTGGCGGGCGGAATCCGCGGCGCCGCGGCCTATTCGGGCTCGCCCTCGCGGGCGGCGAGGAGGCGGCGCAGGGAGTCCAGGCGCGCCCGGCTGGCGTGGCCCTCCTCGACCCAGCCGTCCAGGCCGCAGTCGTCCTGGAGGTGGTCGCAGCGGGGCGGGCAGCGTTCGGCGGCGCCCTCGGCGAGGTCGTCGAACGCGCCGAGCACGTTCTCCGGGTCGACGTGCGCGAGGCCGAAGCTGCGCACGCCCGGGGTGTCGATGATCCAGCCGTCGCCGCCGGGCAGCTCCAGCGCGAGCGCCGAGGAGGAGGTGTGGCGGCCCCGGCCGGTGACGGCGTTGACGTGGCTCACCGCGCGTTCGGCGTCCGGGACGAGGGAGTTCACCAGCGTCGACTTGCCGACGCCGGAGTGGCCCACGAGCACGCTCGTGCGGCCGGCGAGGCGGCGGCGCAGCTCGCCGAGGTCGCCGCCGCGCTCGGTCACGACGTAGGGGACGCCGAGCGGCGCGTACTCGGCGACCAGGGCGTCCGGGGACGCGAGGTCGGCCTTGGTGAGGCAGAGCAGCGGGGCCATGCCGGCGTCGTAGGCGGCGACGAGCTGCCGGTCGATCATGCGGGGCCGCGGCTCGGGGTCGGCCAGCGCCGTCACGATGACCAGGCTGTCGGCGTTCGCGACGATGATCCGCTCGAACGGGTCGGTGTCGTCGGCGGTGCGGCGCAGCGCCGAGGTGCGCGGCTCGACCCGCACGATCCGGGCCAGGGTGTCCTGGGCGCCGGTGACGTCCCCGACCAGCGCGACGCGGTCGCCCACGACGACGCCCTTGCGGCCGAGCTCGCGGGCCCGCATCGCGGTGACGGCGCGCTCGTCGTCCGTGCCGGGGTCGGCCAGGCACCGGTAGCGGCCGCGGTCCACGGCCGTCACGAGGCCGGGCGAGGCGTCCTCGTGCGCGGGACGGCGGCGGGTGCGCGGCCGCGACCCGCGGCGCCCGGGCCGCACCCGGACGTCGTCCTCGTCGTAGTCGTGTTTTCGTGCCAGTGGTCCGTTCCCTGCTGTCAGGCGGACGCCAGCATCGACGCCCACTGCCGGGTGAAGTCCGGAAGAGTCTTGCCGACGGTGCCCGGATTCTCCACTTCGATGCCGGGAACGGCCAATCCGAGCAGGGCCGCCGCCATCACCATCCGGTGGTCGTCGTAGGTGCGGAAGACGCCGCCGCGCAGCGGGCGCGGGCGGATCTCCAGGCCGTCGGGCAGCTCCCGGACGTCGCCGCCCAGCCCGTTGATCTCGGCGACCAGCGCGGCGAGCCGGTCGGTCTCGTGGCCGCGCAGGTGCGCGATGCCCGTCAGCCGGGACGGCGAGCCGGCCAGCGCCGCGAGGGCCGCGAGCACCGGCGTCAGCTCGCCGACCTCGTGCAGGTCGGCCTCCAGGCCGCCGAACCCGTCCCCGCCGCGCACGGTCAGCCCGTCAGGCCCGCGGGTCACCTCGGCGCCCATCGCGGCGAGGAGCTCCCGCAGCGCGTCGCCGGGCTGGGTCGTCTCGGCCGGCCAGTCCGGGACGGTGACGCGCCCGCCGGTGACCAGCGCCGCGCCGAGGAACTGCGCCGCGTTCGACAGGTCCGGCTCGATCATCACCTCACCGCCGCGCAGCGGACCGGGCGCCACGCGCCAGACGTCGTGCCCCGCCTCGACCTCGGCGCCCGCCGCGCGCAGCATCTGGACGGTCATCGCCAGGTGCGGCGCCGACGGGACCGGCGGCCCCTCGTGCCTGACCTCCACGCCCTTGTCGAACCGCGGCGCGGCCAGCAGCAGCCCCGACACCAGCTGGGACGACGCCGACGCGTCGATCGTCACCCCGCCCCCGGCCACCGAGCCCGAGCCCCGGACGGTGAACGGCAGCGCGTCGCGCCCCCCGTCGTCGATCTCGGCGCCGAGGGCCCGCAGCGCCGTGATGATGGGGCCCATCGGCCGCTCGCGGGCTCGCGGGTCGCCGTCGACGAACACCTCGCCGGACGCCAGGGCGGCGACCGGCGGCAGGAACCGCATCACCGTCCCCGCCAGCCCGACGTCGACGCGCGCCGGGCCCTCCAGGCGCCCCGGCAGCACCTGCCAGTCGGCGGAGTCCTCCCCGACGCCGGCGCCGAGCGCGCGGAGGGCCCCCGCCATCAGCTCGGTGTCGCGGCTGTGCAGGGGCCGGGCGATGCGGGTGGGCGCCCCCGCGAGCGCGGCGAGGACCAGCGCCCGGTTGGTCATCGACTTCGAGCCGGGCAGCGGCACGGTGGCGTCCACCGGGGCATGGGCGACCGGGGCGGACCAGTGCGGAGAGGCCATGCCCCAAGGTTATCGGGCCGCCGCCGGAGAGAGCGGGACGATCGGGCGGCCCGCGGCGATCAGAGGGGACGATCAGAGGGGACGATCAGAGGGGACGATCAGAGGGGACGATCAGAGGGGACGATCAGAGGGGACGATCAGAGGGGACGATCAGAGGGGGATCGACAGGAGCGTTCCGCCGCCGTCCAGTCGGACCTCGAAGTGGCCGATCTGCTGGCGGCTGAGCCCGGTCCCGCCCTGCATGACGAGCGGCTTGGGCTGGCCGGGGACGCCGTAGCCCTTGTCCGGGACGCTCCACCCGGCGACGACGCTGCGCTCGCCGGTCCGCGACACCGCCTCCAGGTGGCACTTCAGCGGCCCCCGGACGCCCTTCAGCTCCAGCCCGACCTGCGTGCCCCAGCCCTTGTCGACCAGCGCGACCGTCCCGGACGCGCCCGTGCTCGCGTCGGCCGCGTGGAACTTCTGGCCGGTGAGGGCCTGCGTCACGGGCGGCTTCGGGGCGGGGGCCTCGTCGTTCACGGCAGCGCCGATGCCGATGCCCGCGGCCAGCGCCGCGGCGGCGGCGGCCGTGCCCGCGAGGTACGCGCCGCGCCGGAACCGCTGGTCGGCCCGCCGCCTGCGCCGCATCATGTCGATCACCGGCGCCGGAGGCGCGGACGGCTCGCCGGCGCCCTCCCATCCGGGCCCGTCCGGGATCGGGCCGGCCGCCGCGGGTGACAGCCCGGACAGGGCGCCGGCCGCCCCGGACAGCTCCCCGAGCTCGGCCTGGCACGACCCGCATCCCCGCAGATGCGCCTCGAACGCCCGACGGTCGCCCTCTTCGAGAAGGCCCAGCGCGTACGCGCCGACATCGGTGTGCTCGACCTGGGAACTCATGACGTCACCCCCCTCTCCTCCAAGGCGACCCGCAAAGCGCGCAACGCGTAGTACACGCGGGACTTGACCGTCCCCACCGGGATGCCGAGGTGCTCGGCGGCCTGGTTCACCGTCCGGTCGCGCAGCACCGTCTCCGTCAGCGCCTGCCGGTGCGCGGGGGAGAGCGACTCCAGCGCCTCGGTCACCACGACCTTGCGCAGCAGCGCGTCCATCTCGTCCGCCATCGGGAGGTTCTCCAGGGGCCCGTCGCCGACCTCCGGCGGCCTGACCTCGCGCTGCCGCCGGTTGTCGATCACGATACGCCGGGAGACCGTGGCCAGCCACGGCATCAGCGAGGACGTCCGGTCGTCGAGCCGGTCCGCGCTGCGCCATGCCCGGATCATGGTCTCCTGCACCACGTCCTCGGCCCAGGGGCGGTCGCCGCCCGTCAGCCGCAGGACGAACGCGAGGAGGGGCCGATGGTACTCGCGGTACAGCTCGGCCGCCATCTCCTCGTCGGCCGCGGTCTGCGCGGCCCGCGCCGCGCCGGGGCGGCGGAGCAGGCTGCGCAGGCCGCCGCCGGGGCGGCCGGTTGATCCGGGAACTGCCATGGCCGGGGCGTCTCCGTCGTGCTGGAAGGGCGGTCATCTGGCAGTACGGGACCGCCCCGGCCTTCGGTTCAACGCCCTTGAGACTCTTTTAAGGTTCTCTTCGGGAAGTCAGCGTTTGACGGCGTGCAGGGCCTTGCCCGCCTGGGCGGCGGTTCCGGCCTTGACCGTCCGGCCGGCCTTGGCGGCCTTCGCCGCCTGGGTCGCCGTCCCGGCCTTCACGGCCTGCCCCGCCCGCGCGGCCTTGCCCGGCTTGGAGGCGCGGCCGAGCTTGAACGCGCTCCCCGCGGCCAGGACGCCCTTGAGCGCGCCGCCGCCCCTGCCGCTCTTCCTGCCCCGGGCCTTGCCCGCCTTCCCGGCCGCCTTGCCCGCGACGAGGGCGCCGCCCGCGCCCGCGCTCTTGAGCGCGCCGCCGGCCTTGCGGGCCGCCTTGCCTCCGGCCTTGCCGCCCGCCTTGCCGGCCTTGAGCGCGCCGCTCGCCGCCCCGGCGGCCGTGAGCGCGCCGCCCGCCTTGCCGCCCGCCTTGCCCAGCCGGAACATGCCGCCGGACTTGGCGGACTTCGCGCGGCCGGACGCCTTGGCGGCCTTGCGCCCGCCCTCGGCGCGGGCGACGCGAACCTGACGGGACGCCTCGCGGCGCGCCTCCCGCAGCGTCGCGGCGGCCTCGCGGCGCATCGCCTTGGCCTCCGCGCCGCTCTTGATCTGCGTCTCCCGCACGGCGCGGCGCAGCTCGGCCGTGCGCGGCGCGCGGCGGGGCTCGGTCGCCACCATCAGCAGCGCGCCGAACAGGCCGGCGTTCTTCAGCAGGTGGGAGCGCTCGTTCGCGCGGCGTTCGGGGTCGTCCTCGGTCCAGTAGCGGTGCTCGGTCGCCAGCGCGGGGACGAGCTGGGCGGCGAGCACCAGCGTCGTGAGCCGCCGGAACTTCCCGGTCAGCAGCAGCGCGCCGGTGCCGAGGCTGAGCGCGCCCTGCATGCGGACGAGGGTCTCGGGGTCCTTCGGCAGCCAGTCGATCCGGTCGGCGACGGGCTTGACGGCCGGGCCCACCCGCTCGGCGCGTTCGCGCGGGTCGCGGAGTGCCTCCAGGCCGGTCATGATGTACGGCGCCGCCACGAACGGGCGGGCCAGGGTCGTGAAGGGTCGCATAGCCCGCTACATGCCCAGCGCGCCGCGCCTCAAGCGCGGCAGGATGGGACCCATGTGCGGACGCTACGCCACCTCCCGCGCGCGGCAGGAGCTCCTGGACGAGTTCCAGGTGCAGCTCGACGCGGTGGACGGGGACATCCAGGCCGACTACAACGTCGCCCCCACCAAACAGGTCCCGGTCGTGCTCGACCGGCGGCCGAAGGACGAGCCCGACGAGGCGGCCGCGGTGCGCCAGTTGCGCACGGTGCGGTGGGGGCTCGTGCCGTCCTGGGCCAAGGACCTGTCCATCGGGTCGCGCATGATCAACGCCCGGGTCGAGACGGTGCACGAGAAGCCGTCCTACCGCCGGGCGTTCGCCAGGCGCCGCTGCCTGCTGCCCGCCGACGGCTACTTCGAGTGGTACACGCTGCAGGACCAGGGCGACGGGGCCGACCCGGCCGAGGGAGAGAAGAAGGCGAAGGGGAAGCCGCGGAAACAGCCGTACTTCATCCGCCCCAAGGACGGCGCGGTCATGGCGATGGCGGGCCTGTACGAGTTGTGGAAGTCACCCGAGGACGAGTGGGTGTGGACCTGCACCGTCATCACCACCAACGCGCCGGACGACCTCGGCCGCATCCACGACCGGATGCCGATGGTCGTCGAACCGGACCGGTGGGACGCCTGGCTCGACCCCGCGCTCACCGACACCGAGCAGGTGCGCGGCCTCCTCGTTCCCGCCATGGCCGGGACAATGGACGCCTATCCCGTCTCGAAGGCCGTCAACAACGTGCGGAACAACGGCCCGGAACTTATAGAACCGGCAAATTCCGGGGATGGTTCCGGTGACCATTCCGAGGGTCTCTTCTGACACGGGCCGCGCCGGAGGGTCCGGCGCCATTCCGCTCGGGGAGCGCTCCGGGCGCGACAATTCCGCCACGGCCGGCCTGACCGCGTGACGGCGTGACGTGCCGGCTAGCGCAGCCGGGCGCTGGCCAGGAGGTGGATGCCGAGCGACTCGTCGGTCTGGCGTGCGCCCATCTCGGTGCGGACGAGGCGCTGCAGCGCCCGCGGGGACTCGCCGAGGACGTGCTCGACGGTCGAGGGGGACAGCACCGTGCGCGGCCGGATCCACTCGACCTCCAGGCCGGCGTCGGCGAGCAGCTCGCGGAGCTGGTGGGCCGAGAACGAGCGGGTGATCGTCCCGTCCGGCCAGGGCACGAGGACGACCTCGGCGCTCGGGACGTCCGACAGGTGCGCCCAGTAGTTGCGCTCGGCCAGCAGCGCCATGCCGAGGGTGAGGGAGTCGACGCACAGCAGGACCCGGCCGCCGGGGCGCAGCACGCGGGCGATCTCGCCGATCGTCGCCTCGGTGGCCAGATGCCGCGACAGCACGCGGTTCTCGGCGATCACGGCGTCCACGCAGGCGTCGGCGAGGTAGGACAGGGTGCCGGAGTCGGCGATCAGCGGGACCGTGCGGGCGGTCCGCCCCCCGGGGGTGCCGGGGCGGACCGGCGCCGGACGGCCCCGGCGCTCGGGGTCGCGCACCTCCAGCACCGTGTGGCCCGCCGCGGCCGCGCGGGCGGCGCTGTGCCCCTGCCCGCCCGAGATGTCGAGCACGCGGGACGGCCTGCGCGGCAGCCACCGGGTGAGCTGGGCGTCCGCCACCGCCTCGTAGAAGGTCCAGTAGCGCGCCAGGGAGTCCCCTGACCCGTCACCGGAGGTGTCCCGCAGGCTGGCGATGGTGGGCTCGGAAGGTCGCGCCGAAGGCACCGAGTGCACCAATTGCTCCTGTTCTAGCCGTGTACGTCACATCTTTCCCCGTCCGGGGCCGGTCATCACCCTGAGTGAGGGACGGGACCCGGCGACACGGTCGCGGAGCGCCCGCCCCCGCCCGGGAATCGGCGGGGGCGTTCCGGTGTTGCACCCTCTCACAGAGCAGCGAAAGCGGAGGTGCGAGCCGGATGACCACAGCCGTCGCCGATCAGCAGCGGAGAGCCGGCACGGCGGCGCCCCGCGGCGACGCGCGGGCCCCCGCCCGCGTCGGAGGGCCGCGCGGACCGATATCGTCTGTGGGGTCGATATCGTCTGAGGGGTATGGCGCCGCCCGGCCGGTCAAGGCCACGGGCGCCAGAGCCGAGGGGGTGGGTCAGGTACCGGGCACCGCGGAGACCGTGGAGCAGCGCCAGGAGCGCTTCCAGCGCGACGTGCTCCCGTTCTTGGACCAGCTGTATTCGGCCGCGCTGCGCATGACGCGCAACCCGGCCGACGCCGAGGACCTCGTCCAGGAGACGTTCGCCAAGGCGTTCGCGTCCTTCCACCAGTTCAAGGAGGGGACGAACCTCAAGGCCTGGCTGTACCGCATCCTGACCAACACGTTCATCAACACCTACCGCAAGCGGCAGCGCCAGCCGCAGCAGGCGGCCACCGACGACATCGAGGACTGGCAGATCGCGCGTGCCGAGTCGCACACGTCGAGCGGTCTGAAGTCGGCCGAGGCCGAGGCACTGGAGCACCTGCCCGACTCCGACGTCAAGCGGGCGCTCCAGGAGCTGCCGGAGGAGTTCCGGATCGCCGTCTACCTCGCCGACGTCGAGGGGTTCGCCTACAAGGAGATCGCCGAGATCATGGGCACGCCCATCGGCACGGTGATGTCCCGGTTGCACCGGGGCCGGCGCCAGCTGCGCGGCATGCTCGAGGACTACGCCGACGAGCGCGGGCTCACCCGCGCGAGCAGGGGGTCGACATGAGCTGCGGCAACCACCACGACACGCCCTGCGACGAGGTGCTCGCCCGCGTGTACACCTACCTCGACGGCGAGCTCGACCAGGGCGGCTGCGGCGAGGTGCGCCAGCACCTCGACGAGTGCGGCCCGTGCCTGCGCGAGTACGGCCTCGAAGAGGCCGTCAAGAAGCTCGTGAGCAAGTCGTGCGGGTGCGAGCAGGCCCCGACCGAACTGCGCGCCAAGGTGCTCGGCCGCATCGAGGAGATCTGCGGCGAGATCCAGGCGTCCGGGGCCGGCGAGGTCCCGGCGTCCGGTGGCGCCGGCAAGCCGGAGAGCGCCTGACCGCCGGTATCTTTCCGGTGTGCTGACACTCGTCACCGGCGCGGCCGGATTCATCGGGTCCCATCTCGTCGACAGGCTCCTCGCGGACGGCCACGAGGTCGTGGGAGTGGACGACATGTCGTCGGGCGCGAACGCCCGGCCCGGGGTCGAGCTGTGGGAGATGGACGTCGCCGACCCGGCGCTCGCCGAGCGGGCCGCGGCCCGCCGCCCCGAGGTGGTCTTCCATCTCGCCGCGCAGGTGAGCGTGCGGGTCAGCGTGGGCGACCCGCTGGGCGACGCCCGCACCAACGTGGTCGGGACGGCCAACGTCCTGGAGGCCGCGCGGGCGGCGGGCGCCCGCAAGGTCGTGTTCACCTCCAGCTGCGCCGTGTACGGGGTGCCGGACGCGCTGCCCGTCCCCCCGGACGCCGAGCTGCGCCCCGCGTCGCCGTACGCGGCCTCGAAGGTCGCCGGCGAGGTGTACGCCGGGATGTACCGGCAGCTGCACGGGATCGACTTCACGACGCTGACGCTGGCGAACGTCTACGGGCCGCGGCAGACCCCCGAGGGCGAGGCGGGGGTCGTCTCGATCTTCACGGACGCGCTGCTGGCGGGCCGTCCGACGCGGGTCTTCGGCGACGGCTCCCAGACCCGCGACTACGTCTACGTCGGTGACGTGGTCGACGCGTACGCCCGGGCCGCGGGGGAGGCGGGCGGCGGGCTGCGCCTCAACGTGGGCACCGGCCTGCAGACGACCGACCGCGAGCTGCACGCGCTCGTCGCCGAGGCGGCGGGGGCGCCGGACGACCCGGAGTTCGCGCCGCCCCGGCTGGGAGACCTGCCGGCGATGTCGGTCGATCCGCGCCGGACCCGGGAGGCGCTCGGCTGGGAGCCGGCCGTCGGCCTGCCCGAAGGGCTTGCGGAGACGGTCGCCTGGGCGCGGGAACGGAACCCCGCGCGCCGCTGATTGGTCCACGCTTTCTCCAACTCCGGGGCCTCGTTCGCCGACCTTTAAGGAATTAGGTGGATGCATTTGCGGATGCACGTGCATTCATGATGTGCAGCGGGATTGTGCAGCCGGTTTGTGCAGCCGGTTTGTGCAGGCTGGAGAGAGGGCCGATGATTGGATTTTCAACCAGGACAATTGATCACCTAAGGTGACGATTGGTTCACGCTTTGCTCACGTTTTCCTGCACGCCTGTGTGACCTGGGCAGTCCGCGTTAGGCTTATGCCGAAATCAGTGACGGAGCGCGTGCACTCCGAGGAATTCGGGGTACGTGCTCGCCCGGGAGACCTGGACCGCACCGGTCCCGGTGGCCGGCCGCGAGGCCGGTCGGCCCGGCTCGGCTGGGGGGAGGCAAGGAGCCATGCACAAGCGCGTGACACCGCATGGACACGGGCGGCGCCTGAGCGTCCCGTCGTCGTCGTCGCTGATGATGACCAAGGGCGTGTCCTGGGTCTAGGTGCCGGCTGGCACGTGTGAGCCCGGTGGCGGCCTGCCAACTCGTCACTCCCCGAGGGGCGGCAATGCGTGGACTACCTCTCGCTGCCTGGGCGTACGTCTGCGGTGTGGTCGCGCTCGCGGCGGGCCTCATCGCGACGTCGTCCTTCACGGATATCGACTGGACGAAGCTCGCCGTCCTGGCGCTTCTGTTCCTGATCTGCGACTCGGCGCCCGCGCGGCTGAACATCACGCGGGCCAGGGTGTCGCTGAGCTTCGCCGCCAGCCTGGCGTCGGTGGTGCTGCTCGGCCCGGTCGGCGCCGCGCTGCTCGGCCTCTGCGCGCTGGTCACCGGGCAGCGGATCTTCGCCCCGGTCAAGCGGCTCTTCAACGGCGCGCAGTTCGCGCTCAGCGGCTTCATGGCCGGGACGGTGTTCAACCTCCTCGACGGCGACCGGTTCCACCCCGAGAAGGCCCGCTGGGTCGAGAACGTCATCGGGCCGTTCCTCGGCGCGCTGGTCGCCTTCGTCCTGGTGAACCTGACGCTGATGGCGGGGGTGCTGCTGCTCAGCCGGCAGGCCTCGCCGCGCGAGCTCCTGCGCGAGAGCGGCCAGCTCGCGATCGGCTGCCTCGGCTACGGCATGGTCGGCCTGCTGATCGCCGGGCTCTGGCCGCGGGTGGGCCTGTTCGCGGCGATCCTCGTCCTGCTCCCGCTGTTCATCGCCCGCTGGGCCATGGACCAGGCGTACGCGCAGCAGCAGGCGCACGCCGCGACGCTCGCCGCGCTGTGCCAGGCGGTCGAGACCAAGGACTTCTACACCCGCGGCCACTCCGAGCGCGTCTCCCGCGGCTCGGTGATGATCGCCCAGGAGATCGGGATGCGCGCGGACCGGGTCGAGGCCATCCGGTACGCGGGGATGCTGCACGACGTCGGCAAGCTCGGCGTCCCGACCAAGGTGCTGCAGAAGTCCGGCTCGCTCACCGAGGAGGAGTTCGCCGCGATCCAGCTGCACCCGATGCGCGGGCTGGAGATCGTCCGCGAGATCGGCTTCCTGGACGAGGCGCTCGCCGGCATCATGCACCACCACGAGAAGATGGACGGGCGCGGCTACCCGATGGGCCTCGCGGGCGACGAGATCCCCGAGTTCGCCCGGGTCATCTCCGTCGCCGACGCGTTCGACTCGATGACCTCGACGCGCTCCTACCGGGCCGCCCGCACCAAGGACGAGGCCGTCGAGGAGCTGCGCCGCGGGATGGGCGACCACTTCGACCCCGCGATGGTGGAGGCGTTCCTGCGGGCGCTGGAGCGGGAGGGCTGGGAGCCGCCGCGGCCGGTCGTGCTGCCCGACGACGACGTCGTCGAGACCACCCAGCAGGACCACGACGACCCGAGCGCGCCGCTGCGCGTCGCCGGCGGCGACGGGGTGCGCCAGTGAGGGGGCGGCGGTGAGCGGGGAGGCGCGCGCCCGCGACCGGGCCGCGTGGCAGACCATCGACTCCGGCCAGCTCCTGCTGATCGCCACCGCCGGGCTGTTCGTCATCGTCGCGATCGCCGAGGTCGGGTCCGTCGGGCTGCGCCAGCCCGACGTGGCGATCATCTTCGGCGTCCTTATCGCGCTCGGCGAGCTGTTCCGCATGGTGATGCCGGGCAACCGGGAGGTCGCGCCGATCGCCAGCGCCGGCGCGATGGGGTACGCGATGCTGGTCGGCGTCGGCCCGGAGGGCGCCGCGCCGGACGCGCCGCTCGGCGTCGTGGCCGCCGAGCACTCCGCGCTCCAGGTCGTCGCGGTCGCCGCGGCCGGGATGCTGGTCGGCTCGCTGCCGCACATCGCGGTCGGCCGGTCGCCGCGGCCCGACGCGATGGCGCGGCGGCTGTTCACGGTCGCGGTCGTCGCGCTGTGCTTCCGGCCGCTGCTGTCCCTGCACCTGCCCTGGCAGCTGCTGCTGGCCGTCATGTGCTTCGTCGTGGTGCTGTCCTGCTTCACCGACATGCTGATCGCCGCGATGATCCGCGCGGAGGCCGTGCGGGCGCGGTTCGGCATCGCGCTGCGCGACGAGATCGACGCGAAGATGGCGCTGTGCGCCGCGACCAGCGCGACCGCCATGCTCATCGCGGTCTCCACGACGGCGATGGGCGAGGCCGCGCTGCTGATCTTCACGGTGCCGATCCTGGTGACGCAGTTCGCGTTCCGCCGCTACGCCGGGATCCGCGCCACCTACCTGCAGACCGTCCGGGCGCTGTCGCGCGTCACCGAGGTCGGCGGCTACGTGGAGGCGGGGCACTCGCACCGGGTGTCCAAGCTCGCGGTGGCGATGGGGCGCGAGCTCGGGATGTCGGAGGAGGAGCTGCTCGAACTGGAGTACGCCGCCCTCATGCACGACATCGGGCAGCTGTCGCTCGGCGACCCGATCCCCGGCGGCGCGACGGTGCTGGCGTCCCCGGCCGAGCAGCGCCGCATCGCCGAGCTCGGCGCCGAGGTGATCAAGCAGACCGGCGTCCTGGACCGGGTCGCGCACATCGTCCAGCTGTCGTCGCACCCCTACCGGACGGGGCGCGAGCCGTCCGGCGACTCCGGGGAGCGGCCGCTCCCGCCGCCGCTCGCCGGCCGCATCATCAAGGTCGCCAACGCCAACGACGACCTGGTCGGCGACTCCGCCGACCGCGACCGGGGCGCCGCCGTGCTGGAGAGGCTGCGACTGGACTCGGCCTCCGAGTACGACCCGACGGTGGTGGAGGCGCTCAGCCGG
Organism: Actinomadura sp. NPDC000929; assembly: GCF_040492065.1. NCBI lineage: Bacteria > Bacillati > Actinomycetota > Actinomycetes > Streptosporangiales > Thermomonosporaceae > Actinomadura > Actinomadura sp. NPDC000929. The sequence continues at coordinate 90,041 of NZ_JBEUPA010000011.1, forward strand.
GTCGTGGACCGGGGGCCCCGCCAGTAGAGCCCGTGGGCCGCCGCCACGGCGAGCGTGACGGCGGCGGCCGCCGTCCAGAGCAGCAGGGCGCCGAGGTGCTGGTCCTCCAGGGGTGACGCGCCCCAGCTGCGGCCGAGGTGCTCGTACCAGCCGCCGAGGACGGTCCCGTTCCGCGCCAGGGCGGTCCCGGCGATGGCGTGGAGCGGCAGGAGGGCGAGCGGCATCGGCGTCCCGGTCGTCCCGTGGAAGTAGGCGAGCCCGACGGCCAGGAAGGCGGCCAGCGCCAGCGAGTGCAGGGCGTGGTTGCCGAGGGACGCCCCGAACAGCGGCGAGCCGTAGAACGCGTAGAGGCTGAGCAGGAGCAGCACGGACGCCGCGGCCGGGTCCGTGAGCACCCGCACTGCCCGGCATCCGGCAGCGGCGGCGAGCAGGGCCCCGCCCCCGCCGCGCGCCGCCTCCAGCGCCAGCCGGAGAGGCGCCCCGTGGAGCAGCAGCACCGGCGCCACCAGGCCGATCAGAACGTGCTGGACGGCATGGGCGCTGAACAGGACCATGCTGTACCGGGAGAGCCCGCCGCAGGACGCGAGAAGGACGACGAGGAGCCCGGCGGCCCAGGACAGGCTCCGCCGGCGCGGCCAGCCGCGCACCCGCGCGACGCCCGTCCCGTACAGGACGGCGCCGCCGACGACGAGCACGAGGAACAGCGGGTCGATCCACCAGTCGAGCAGGAGCGGCCCGGCCCCGGCGGGACGGGGCAGCGGGAACCCGAGCCGCAGCGCGACGACGTCCAGCGTGCCCGGCGCGACCTCCGGCGGCGGCGTGCGGGACAGGCCGGTCGCGAGCGCCATCGCCGCCGCCATCACGAGGACCTCGACGGCGCCGAGCCGCAGGAAGGGCCGCGCGCCCCTCCCGCCGCCCAGGGCGGGCAGGGTGGCGCGGCGGTGCCGCCAGCCGATCGCGCCGAGCACGGCGAACGCGGCGGCTTTCGCGACGACGAGCGCCCCGTACCGCGATCCGAGGTGGGGTCCGCCGAGCCGCACCCACGCGTTGACCGCGCCGCTGGCGCCGACGACGGCGAACGACACCAGCGCCAGCCGGCTGTAGCGCTCCGCGACGCGGGGAAGCCGGTCGCCGACCGCCGGGGCGAGGGTGACCAGGGCGACCAGGCCGCCGGTCCACAGCGCGGCGCCCGCGATGTGGGCGACCAGGCTGTAGACGGCGAGGGCGTGGCCCGCGCCGCTCGCGGCATGCCCGGTGAACAGCGGCGGCAGCATCCCGGCGAGCGCGCCCGCCAGCAGGTACCCGGCCCCGCCGGCGGCGCGGGGGAGCCTCGCCGCGACCGACACGGCGGCCGTGGCGGCGAGGACGAGGAGGAGGGCCCGCCCCTGCGGCAGCTCGACGAGGAACGTTCGCATCATGTCGCCGGTGACCTTGGTGACGCCCACGCCGAACAGGTCGAGGACGGTGCACACGATCAGCGCCAGCGTGCACGCCGCCCAGGCCGCGGCGGTGAGCGACGCGGCGCGCAGGCACTTCCGCGCGGCGGGCGTGCCGGGCACGAACACGGCCGCGACCAGCAGCCATCCGACCGTCAGGACGGCGGCGGCGTTACCGCCCAGCCGCGCCGTCACCAGGCCGGTCTTGGCCAGCGCGCCCGCCTGGGAGAGCCCCGGCGCCGCGGTCCCGCTGAACGCGCCGCCGAGCCGCACGGCGAGCGCGAGGACGACCAGCGCGATCGCTCCCGCCCCGAGCGCGAGCATCGGCAGGTCCGTCCCGGCCGCTTCCCGCCGTTCCCCTTCGCGCGTCGCCGTCGCTTCCTGTGCTGCCACGAAGGCAAATACGCACGCATCAAAGCAAAAGGTTCATTAATGTATCGGCCACACCGAATTCCGGGGGAGCGAGATGAGCGCCTCAGACCAGGGCAACAGTTATCTGGACAAGGTCGTCGCGCAGCAGGCGGTGCTGGAGGACGACCTGAAGGCGCGGCGCTCTCCGCCGCCGCCCCCCGGCCCGCCCGGCGCGGTCCCGGCGCCGGGACCGCTGGCCAAGCGCGACCGCGCGCTCGGCGGCGCGGCGCCCGCCGACCGCCCCGGCCCGGGGCCGGTGGACGTGCGGATCAGCGGGTTCTGGCGGTGGAAGAACGTGCTCGTCCCGCCCAACGCGTTCGTCGTCCACACCCGGCGCGGGCGCGCCGAACCGCTGCACATCGGCCTCGGGGTGTCGTTCCGCTTCAACCCGTCCACCGACTCCTTCCTCGTGGTGCCGGGCGCGACGCAGACGATCCTGATCAACGCGTACTGCATCTGCCGGGAGCTGCAGGGCGTGCTCGTCCAGGGCTACGTGCAGTGGATCATCCAGGACTTCGGCACCGCCTACCGCAAGCTCGACTTCGGCGGCGACGACCCGATGCGGCTGGTGAACCTCCAGCTCCGCGAGCAGGCCGAGGCGGCGATCAAGGACAAGGTCGCCACGATGGGGGTGCGCGACGTCCTCAGCGACAAGCAGCCGATCATCGAGGAGCTGACGGCCCGGCTGCGCGCGGTCGCCGAGGGCGAGGACAACAGCGACCAGGGGCTCGGCCTGCGGATCGTCACGGTGCAGATCAAGGAGGCCGTGGTCAGCTCGTCGCGGCTCTGGGAGAACCTGCAGAAGCCCTACCGGGCCGAGCAGGGGCAGATCGCGCGGCTGGCGGAGCTGGAGGCCGAGGAGGCCGTCGCGCAGCGGGAGATGGCCGCCGCGCGGATCAAGGAGACGCAGCGGCTGGAGCACGAGCGCGAGCTCGCCGAGCTGCGCGCCCGCAACGAGTCGCAGCTGTTCGACACCGAGGCGGCCGAGAAGCTGCGCCGCACCCGGCGCGAGCACGACGACACCCGCGAGTTCGCCGAGCTCCAGACCGAGACCACCCGGCACGCGCTGCGGATGGAGCGCGAGCGGCACGAGGAGGAGGCCGAGACGGGCCGGCTGCGCATCGAGCGCGACCACGAGCTGGCCCGGCTGCGCACCGAGGGCGAGCTGGCCCTCGCCGACCTGCGGGCCCGGTCGCGGCACGAGCAGGCGCTGCTCGACCTGGAGCGGGACGCCGCCCGCGCCGCGCTGGAGAACGAGCGGACGCCCGCGGCCGTCCAGGCGCGGCTCATCGCGTCGCTGCCGGAGATCATGGCGAGGCTGCCCAAGCCGGACGAGCTGCGCACCGTCACCGTCAACGGCGCCGACCAGGCCGGCGTCGCCGGCCTGGTCACGCAGCTCGCCGCCGTCATCGGCGCGCTGCGCGCCGCTACGGAAGGGCCTGGTCCGGCGGGAAGGTGACCGGGAGGGCGATGAGGGCCCGGTGGAACGGGCCCGGCCGCCATTCCAGGTGCTCCACGGGGACGGCCAGCTCCACCTCGGGCAGCCGGTCGAGGAGCTTCTCGACCGCGACGGACGCGATGAGCCGGGAGTGGCTCCTGGCCGGGCAGCTGTGCGGGCCGCCCGCGTAGGACAGGTGGGCGCGGTTGCCCCGGCGGTCGGCGATGCTCCGGGACGGGTCGGTGTTCGCCGCGGCGTAGCTGACCAGGACGGGCTGGTGGGCGGGCAGCCGGTACCCGTGGAAGTCGATGTCCTGGCGGGGGAAGGTCCCTCCGTAGTTGGCCATCGGCGGGTCGGTCCAGAGGATCTCGTCCAGCGCGTCCTCGACGGGAAGGGCGCCGCCGGACAGGTCGCCGCCGAACCGGTCGTCGGAGAGCAGCAGCAGGATGCCGTTGGCGATGAGGTTCCCCTCCGGCTGGGTGCCGGCCCCCATCAGCAGGATGACCTGGTGGATCGTCTCCAGGTCGTCGAGTCCTGCGGGGTGGCTCAGCATCCAGGACGTCACGTCCGCGCCCGGGTTGACGCGCTTGTGCGCGATCAGCTCGCCGGCCGCCTCCCCGAGCAGCGCGTTGCCCTCCTCGGCGGAGACGGTGTCGAAGATGGCGTTCATGCCGCGCAGGAGCTTGTCGCCGATCTCGGGCGTGCAGCCGAGGAGCTCGTTGAACACCAGCAGCGGCAGCATGCGGGCGTACTGGCCGAGGATGTCGGCCTTGCCGTCGCCGCTGAACCGGTCGATGAGGGTGTCGGCGCTGCGCTCGACGTTCTCGCGCAGCGACACCGGGTCGACCCGGTCCATGCTGTCGACGATCACCGACCGCAGGCGGGCGTGCACGGAGCCGTTGGTGAACAGCGCGTTGGGCCGCGCCATCAACATCGGCAGCACCGGGCACTCGGGGCCGACCGTCTCCTCCCACACCTCGCTGCAGCGCGGGAACGTGGCCGGGTCGCGCAGGATCTCCAGGGCGGCGTCGTAGCCGAGGACGAGCGTCGCCGGCACGCCCGGCGCCAGTTCGACGGGCGCGAGGTCGCCGTACTCGCGCATCCGGGCGTAGGCGGCCTGCGGGTTCCTGGCGAACTCCGGCCCGTACAGCGGGACGCGTTCGGGCGCGGTGCGGTCGATGGTCATGGGTGCTCCCCGTCAAGGGTGAGGAGGTGGTCGACGAGGGAGATGAGCGCCTCGGTCGAGGAGACGCGGTCGCGGGCGTCGCAGCTGACGAGCGGCGTCGACGGCGTGAGGTCGAGGGCCTCGCGCACCTCGGCCTCGGGGAACCGCGGCGAGCCGTCGAAGTGGTTGACGGCGACCGCGTACGGCAGGCCCTGCTTCTCCACGATGTCCATGACGGCGAACGACTCCTGGAGGCGGGCGGTGTCCACCAGGATCAGCGCGCCGAGGGCGCCGCGCGCGAGGTCGTCCCACAGCCGGGTGAAGCGCTGCTGCCCCGGCGCCCCGAACAGGTACAGGACGAGGTCGTCGCTGAGGGTGAGGCGGCCGAAGTCCATCGCGACGGTCGTGGTCGTCTTGTCCCTGATGCCGGCGAGGTCGTCCACGGCCGCCCCGGCCTGCGTCATCCGCTCCTCGGTGCGCAGCGGGCGGATCTCCGAGAGCGTTCCGACGTAGGTGGTCTTGCCGACCGCGAAGTGCCCCACGATGAGGATCTTGACGGCGGTCCGGACGCTCTCGCGCAGGTAGGGGGTCTCAGAGGCGAGCGCGGAGTCCATCGAGCACCTCCTGAAGGAGCCGGGCCTTGGACTGCTGGGCGGAGGGCGCGGCGGCCCGGGTGGAGAGGTGCCCGCTGTCGACGAGGTCGGACAGCAGCACCTTGGTGAGCCCGACGGGCAGGCTCAGATGGCCGGAGATCTCGACCACCGACAGCGCGCCGCCGCGGCACAGCTCGACGATGCGCGTCTTCTCCGGGGACAGGCCGGTGCGCGGCAGGTCGCCGGTCGCGGTCACGAGGGTGACGAGATCGAACACGTTGCGGGTGGGGTGGGCCCGCCCACCGGTGACGACGTGCGGGCGGACCAGGGCCCGCCTGCTGCGGCGCGGGGTCATGCGGGACGGCCGGCGCCCGGACGCGGCGGGGTGGTCAACTCCTTGCCGAGCCGCTGCACGAGTTCCTGGAGCCGGAACGAGACGGTCTCCATGTCGACGTGCTGCGTCGCCGACACCGCCAGGTAGGCGCCCGGGCCGGCGGCGACGAGGAAGACGTACCCGTCGTCGAACTCGTTCACGGTCTGCCGCCAGGTAGTGCCGGCGTCCCCGCAGAACTCGGCGGTGCTGCGGGCGAGCGACTGCAGGCCCGCCATGCCGGCGGCCTGCCGTTCCGCCTCGTCCCGGTTGATCCGCTCGGAGTGCGCCATGAGCAGCCCGTCGGCCGACAGCAGGATCGCGTAGCGGGTCTCCGGCATCCGCAGCGCGTCGTCCAGCATCCAGCCCAGCCGGTTCGTACCGTCGTCCATCGCGCCGTTCCATCCCTCGTTCATGGCCGCAGGTCCTTGCTCTCGATGCCGGGGCCCTCGCCGTCGGACGGCGTCGAAGCGCGGCCGGACCGCGTCCCGCGCTGCCAGGCGCCGAGGCCCGCGGCGGTCTCCCGGGCCGGCCTGAGCGGAGGCGGCGCCCCCGCGTCGGGCACGTCGGGCGGCTCTTGTTCTTCGGCGGGGCGTTCGGCGACCGCGACGCGGGTGCGCTTCGGCAGCCCGCCGGGGGTGGCGGGGGCGGGGGTCCAGGCCGCGGGCGCGGGGCCCTCCGCGGCCGGGCGGGACGCGGCGGCCGGGTCGGGCGCGTGCTCGCCCGGGAGGTCGGTGAGCAGCGCGGACGGCACGAACACGACGGCCCGCACGCCGCCGTAGGGGGAGCGGGTGTCGACCGACACCCGGAAGCCGTAGCGCGCGGCGAGGACGCCCGCCACCGCGAACCCGACGCGGGGCGGGTCGCCGAGCCGGTGGATGTCGACCGACGCGTCGCCGGACAGCAGGTCGGCGGCGCGCTGGAGCTCCTCGGCGTCCATCGCGACCCCGGCGTCGTCGATCATGATGGCGACGCCGTTGTGCGTGGACTGGAAGTTGACCTCGACGGTGGTGTCGGGGCGCGAGTGCCGCGCCGCGTTGTCCAGCAGCTCGGCCAGCGTCAGCACGATCGGCTCCACGGCCCGGCTGGTCACCGCGGTGTTCACCGGCCCCTGCATGTTGACCCGCAGGTAGTCGCGGATGCGGGAGGTGGCGCCGCGCACCACGTCGCTCATCGACGACGCCGAGCGCTGCTGGCCCGGCCACGACCCGCACAGCACCGCGGTGGCCTGGGCGCGCCGCCCGAGCTGGGCGTTCATGTGGTCGACACGGAGCAGGCCCTCCAGCACGTCCGGGTCGTCGTGGCGCTCCTGCATGTCGGAGATGGCGAGCTGCTGCTCGTTGGCGAGGCTCTGCACGGCGCGCATCATCGCCCGCAGCGTCGACTTGGCCGACAGGTCGGCCCGCTCCCGGACGCGTGCGGCGGACCCGGCGAACAGCTCGGTGACGGTCCGCAGCGCCTGCCCGTAGGCGGGCGCCTCGCGGTCGAGGTCGTGCAGCGGGCCGGTGACGCGCACGCCGGGGTTGTGCAGGGACTCCATGAGCTCGGGCAGCCGGACGTCCGCGAGGTGCCGCAGCTCCCTCTCGCGCAGGTCGAGCCCGCGGGCCAGGGCGGCGTTCTGCGCGCGGAGGCCGGCCGTCTCCCGCCGCTGGCGCACCAGCAGGGCTGCGGCCGCGATGCCGGCGCCCGCCACGACGACGAGCGCCGCCGCCAACAGGAATTGCTCCATCAGATCCTCGGTGCAGAAGTCTTCGGGCGAGGTGGGGCCCGGTCCGGTGTCGGCGACACCCGGCGGACCGCCTCATGGCTGGTGGGGGCGGCGCGGATACGCCGCAGTTTCGGCACCGTAGGACGGGTGCGCGGGGCCGCGCTTGTGCTCGCGCGCAGAGAACTTGCCGCCGGGCGCATCGCAAGATCACCCATCGTCCGAATCACGTTACTTTCCGATGGATTCGGCTGTTTCGCAGGTGACGGCGGTACTACGCTCGCCCGAAGGTGATCTAGAGCGGCGGAGGGGCCCGGGGTGGACGATGCGCTCGGCGGGGCGAACGGCGCCGAGTACCGGCTCGTGCTGCACCTGTCGGACCGGGCGGAGTACGACCGCGCCCCCGGGCAGGGGCGCCGCGACCGCGGCTACCGGTTCCTGCTCCCGCTGGACGGCGAGATGCTCATGGTGCAGGACGGCCGCGAGGCGCGGCTGCGCCCGGGGACCGGTGGCCTCATCGCGCCCGCGGCGCCGTTCCGGGTCGTCCAGCCGCGCCCGGCCCGCGCGCTCGTCATGACCATCCCGGCCCGCGAGATGGACGGCCGGCTGGGCGGCCCCGTCCTCCCGGCGACCGGCCTCGACCTGTCCGCCGGCCTCGGCCGCGTCGTCGCCGACATGGTGCGGGCCGTCGGCGAGGAGCGCCGCAGCCTCACCGCGCCGCAGTTCGACGCCGCCTGCGAACGGATCACCGAGCTGCTGTGCCTGCTGCTGGCCGGGGACGAGCGCCCGCCCGCGCCCGGCCACCTCGCCGAGGTGGAGGCGGTCGTGCGCCGCTACGTCCGCGAGCACGCCACCGACCCCGGGCTCACCGGCGCCGCGATGGCGCAGGACCTCGGCTGGTCGCTGCGGCAGGTGCAGCTCGCCCTGCAGCGCGCCGGGACCACGCCCCGCGAGCTGATCCGCGAGGAGCGGCTCCGGCTCGTCCGCGACCGGCTCCGCAACCCCCTCGACCGGGACGTCACCATCACCGACCTCGCGCACGCCACCGGGTTCTCCTCGGCCAGCGCGCTCAGCCACGCGTTCCGGCAGCGCTTCGGGGTCAGCCCGCGGGAACTGCGCCGGCACGGCGCCGCCCGCTGACGGGCACGGATTTCCAGCCGGCCCGGACCGATCCCGGGTTACGATGCGGCTGAGATCACCGGACGGGGCGGAGAGACGGTCAGGAGCGCGCCCGTGGACCTCGGCCCCCACCACCTCAGGATGATCGAGGCGATCGCCGCGACCGGCAGCATCAGCAAGGCCGCCGCCCGGCTCGGCCTCACCCAGCCCGCCGTCAGCACCATGCTGCGCCGGGTCGAGGGCCACCTCGGCGTGCAGCTGTTCGTCCGCTCCCCGGAGGGCGTCACGCCGACGCCGGTCGGCGCCGAGGTCGCCACCCGCGCCCGGGCCGCGCTGGCCGGCATCGACGACCTGAACGCCGCGCTCGCCCACCGGGTCAGCGAACCCGCCGCCGCGCCGCTGCTGCGGATCGGGGTGCAGGCGTGCCCGGTGCTCACCCGGCTCGGCGACCATCTCGGCTCGCTCTCCCCGGAGTCGCGGCTGCACCTGCGCGTGGATCCCGGGGGCGGGCGCATCCCCGCGCTCCTCGCCTCCGGCACCCTCGACATCGGGCTGTTCCAGGAGCCCGTCGACCGTCCGCCGCGGCCGCGCGGCGGCCTGGAGCGGCTGGTGCTCGTCGAGCGCGAGCCGGCGCTCGTCGGGATGTCCTGCTCCAGCCCCCTCGCCGCCGGCGCGACCGTCGACCTGGCCGACCTGGCCGACCACGACTGGATCGACGATCCGCTCGACGACGGCCCCTGGCCCGCCTACCTGCGCGGCGTGTGCGCCGAGGCGGGGTTCCGGCCGCGGGTCAGGTACTGGGCGACGGACTGGCAGATCTCGGCGTCGCTCATCCGGTCCGGGCGCGCCGTCGGCATCTACCAGCCGACCGCGGCCCCCCGCGCGGGGGTCGCGTTCCGCCGGATCACCGGCGACCCGCTCGGCCAGCGGGTCGTCCTGATGTGGCGGCCCGGGGCCGGGCGGGCGGCGGCCCGGCTGCGCGACGTGTTCGACGCCGTCTACCTGGACCTCGTCCGGGCCCAGCGCGCCTACGGCGACTGGTGGGACGAGCATCCCGAGGCGCACCCGGCGCTGCCCGTCCCCGCCGGCCCGGTGGAGGGCGCGGGGACGGGCGCCGGTGCGGGGCCCGGGGAGGGGGGCGGTTCCGGGGACCCGCGGGAGGGCGGCTAGCAGCCGCCCTGGCGGCGGCGCCGCGCGAGGGCGACGCCCGCGGCGGTCACCGCACCGCCCGCGCCCAGCGCCAGCAGGGCGGGCGCCGGGCCCCCGTCCGGCGCCGGATCGCTGACGCCGGTCACGGGCGAGAAGCCGCCGAACTTCCCGGAGCGCTGGTAGGCGCTGCCCGGGAGCTTGTCGGCGTACCGGGAGCGCACGAGCCTCCGGTACGCCGCCACCGTGACGCCGGACCTGCCGACCGACGACGCGGCGGTGCCGTTGAGCGCGGTGACCCGGCCGTCCTTCAGCCGGTACCACGCGTGGATCTGCGGTTCGGTGAACACCGTGCCGCCCCGCGCCCGCGCCGGGTAGACCGCCTCCTCCGACCCGGAGATGACGTTCATGACCTGCCAGCCCGCGCCGGACCTGGTCAGCCACACCGTCGCGTGCTGCCCGGTGGCCGACGCCGCGCCGACCGCCACGTAGGCGAAGGTCGCCACGGGAGCGCCGCCGTCGCCCTTCACGAACGCGGGGTTCAGCGAGTAGACGCGCTGGACGGCTCCTTCGAGGCGCGGGGCCTTGGCCTGCGCCTCGGCCTTGGGCACGGCCTGGTTCACCAGCCGCCCGCGCCGGTGCTGGTCGAGGTGGACGAAGAACGCGCCGAGCCTCTGCTGCGCGGCGGGGGACGCGGCGGCCCTCGCCGCGGCGGCCTCGTCGGAGGACGGCCCGGCGGCCTGCGCGGCGGTGCCGCCCAGCAGGACCGTCCCGCCGATCAGGGCTCCGGTCGCGAGTCTCGCGGTCGTGCGCATGTCAGCCTCCGATCCTGGACAGGGCCTGGCCCCAGCGGAACTGGTAGTTGCTGACGTAGCTGCTGTACGCCATCTCCCCGTACCGGGGACTGGAGGGCCACGGGTCGCCGTAGGAGACCGTCTGGCCGGAGTAGCCGTAGATGACCTGGGCGTGGCCGCCGCCGGCCGTCCAGTAGATGCCGGTGAGGATCGGCCGCTGCCCGTTGATCTCGGTCGTGACCGCCTGGTACGACAGGGGGCCGCTGACCTGGCCGGGGGACACGCCGAGCGCCTGGAACGCGCGCTGGTCGTACTCCAGGTAGCCGGCCTGGTTCGGGCAGGCGCTGCCGCGCGGGTAGCCGCGTCCGAGCGCGCAGAAGTCGTTCTGGCTGACGTTGCCCTTGCCGAAGAACTTGGCGATCGTCAGGCCGCTGGCGACCCAGCACCACTGGTCCTGCTGCTGCACCTGCTGCGTGATCGGCAGATTCTGGGCCGAGGCGACGCCGGTGGACGCCGCGAGGGCGGCGGCCGCCCCGGCGAGTCCGGCCGCGAGCCGCCGGCGCGCCCGGGCGGGTCGGGTACGCGTTCTCATGCACTTCCGCCTTTTCTCCCGGCGAGGGCCGCACCGCCTCTCGCGAGGGAGCCGAGCGAGTCCCGTCCGGCGCCGGGGGAGTGTCCGGGCGGGGAGGCCGCGAGAGGCCGAATGAACGCGATAAAAGTCTCATTCGCGGTCTTGGCCCGGTAATGCCAGCAAGACATAACAAAGCGGAATAACCCCGGTGAACTCGGCTTTTCTCCCCGAAGGCGGCCCGCGCCTAGGCGCGGGCGGCGAGCGGGCCGGGGCGGTGCTCCGGCTCCGGCTCCGGCTCCGGATCCGCGGACGGGAGGGCGACGGTGACGGTGAGGCCGCCTTCCCGGCGGGGCACGGCGGTCACGGTGCCGTTGTGGGCGCGGACGATGGACTGGACGATGGAGAGGCCGAGACCGGCCCCCTTGGCGGTGACGAGGCGGTCGGCGTCGAGCCGGCGGAAGGGCTCGAAGAGCGCGGGGATCTCGTAGGGCGGGACGGCGGGGCCGGAGTTGGCGACCTCCAGGACGGCGCGGCCGTTCTCGGTCCGGCAGGAGACGGAGACCCACCCGGAGTCGGTGTTGTGGCGCAGGCCGTTCTCCAGCAGGTTCTGCACGACGCGTTCCAGCAGCAGGGCGTCGCCCGCCGTCATGGCCTCGGCGGCGTCGGTCTCGACGGCGATGCCGGAGCCGTCGGCCTCCAGCGCCGTCTGGGCGGCGACGTGGGCGACGACGTCCGCCAGGTCCACCGGCGCCCGGTTGGTGATCTCGTTCTCGGACCGGGCCAGCAGCAGCAGGCCGGTGATGAGGCGCTCGTGCCGCGCGTTGATCTGCAGGAGGGTCTCGCCGAGCTGCCGGACGTCCGGGGACGCCGACTCGCGGTGCATCGCCACCTCGACCAGCGCGCGGCCGAGGGTGAGCGGGGTGCGCAGCTCGTGGGAGGCGTTCGCGACGAAGCGGCGCTGGCCGTCGAAGGAGCGGTCGAGGCGGTCGACCATCGCGTCGAAGGTGTCGGCGAGCTCCTTGACCTCGTCGTGGGGGCCCCGCAGCGCGATGCGCTCGTGCAGGCCGCGGTCGGCGGCGGGGGAGCCGGCGATGCGGCGGGCGGTCTCGGTGACGCGGTGCAGCGGGGACAGCGCCCGGCCCGCGATGAGCCAGCCGAAGCCCGCCGCGGCGCCCCCGACCACCAGCAGCGCGATCGACCCCTGGGTGACCAGGGAGGTGACGGCGGCGTCGTGCAGTTCTTCGCGCCGATCGCGCATCCAGCGGTCGGCGTCGGCCATCGCCCTCGCCTCCTGCGACGCCTGCTGCGCGCTCCCGGCCGGCGGGGCGGTGCCGGGCGCCGGGTTCACCCGGGTCGCCAGCACCTTCGTACTGGACCGCGACAGCTGCTGGTCGAACAGGGCGTAGGTCGCGCCGAGCAGCACCACCCCGGCGACGAGGAACAGGCCGCCGTAGGTGAGGGTGAGCCGGGCGCGCAGTGACAGCCTCATGGGATCCGGTACCCCGATCCCTTGACGGTCTCGACGACGGGCGGGTCGGCGAGCTTGCGGCGCAGCTTGAGGACGGTCAGGCGGACGGCGCCGGTGAACGGGTCGGCGTGCTCGTCCCACGCCTTCTCCAGGAGCTGCTCGGAGGACACGACGGCGCCCTCGGCGCGCAGCAGCTCGGCCAGGACGGCGAACTCCTTGCGGGCGAGCGGCACGTAGCGCCCGTCCCGGAACACCTCGCGGCGCGCCGGGTCCAGGGTGATGCCGGCGCGGTGCAGCGCCGGCGGCGCGGCCGGGCGGCAGCGGCGGCCGAGCGCGTGGACGCGGGCGGCGAGCTCGGGGAACGCGAACGGCTTGGTCAGGTAGTCGTCGGCGCCGAGGCCGAGCCCGGCGACGCGGTCGGTGACCTCCGCGGCGGCGGTGAGCATCAGGACCCGGGCCGCGCCCCCGCCCCGGACGATCTCGCGGCACACGTCGTCGCCGTGGACGAGGGGCAGGTCGCGGTCCAGCACGACCACGTCGTAGTCGTTGACGGTGAGCCGCTCCAGGGCGGCCGCGCCGTCGTGGGCCAGGTCGACGGCGTGCGCGTCGTCGCGCAGCCATTCGGCGATCGCGTCGGCCAGGAGCCGCTCGTCCTCTGCCACCAGCACTCTCATGAAGCCTCCTCAGAACGCCGATGGTGCCGGAAGACGTGTTTCGTTTCCGTTAGCGGCCGCCTCCCGGCGAGAACGCGGGAGGGCGGAAACACGGGGGAAACGCTCCTCCGGGTTGCATCGCTCCTCGCCGGCCGGAACCGCTCCGGCCGGGAGTGAGGAGGAGACATGCGACTGCGGATCCTGGCGATGGTGCCGCTCGCGCTGGCGCTGACCCTGACCGGGTGCGGCTCTGACGGCAAGGGCGACGGCGTGGCCTCGGCGAACGGGGGCGCGAAGCAGGGCGGAGCGAAGCAGGGCGGCGAGCAGCTCGCCCCGGAGGAGCGCGGCGTCAAGTTCGCCCAGTGCATGCGCGAGCACGGCGTCGACATGGAGGACCCGAAGCCCGGCGGAGGCATCCGGATCCAGAACAAGGGCGACAAGGGCGCCATGGACAAGGCCATGGAGGCGTGCCGGCAGTACAACCCCATGGCCGACCGCACCGGCGCGCCCGATCCGAAGATGCAGGAGCGGGCGCGCGAGTTCGCCGCGTGCATGCGCAAGAACGGCGTGGAGAAGTTCCCGGACCCCGACCCGAACCAGCCCGGCATCCGGATCGACAAGAACACGGTCGGTGACGACCCGGATCTGGAGACGGCGCAGCAGGCGTGCGACAAGGTCCTGCAGGGCGGCGGGAAGTGACGGGGGAGACGGTCGCGGAACGCGCGCCGGCCGAGCCCGCGGGCCGCCGCGCCCGCCGCCGCGGGCCCCGCCTGAAGATCGCTCTGGCCGTCGCCGCCCGTGGTTGAGCTGGTTGACGATGAGGTCCCAGCCCTTGTTCTCCTCGCCGATCAGCATGTCGGCCGGGACGCGGTAGAGGTTCCAGCCGTTCTCGGTG